>JANJXJ010000030.1 GCA_024709105.1 Lentimicrobium sp.
ACCGGCTGCCATGGGGGTGGGCAATGGTTGACCTGATTTCGAAGGAAGCAGTTTCTTCATTACATTATAAAAGTCCTTTTCTCCATTACTTCCCGGAGGAGAATTAAAATGGATGTGTTTTTCAATAACTGCAGCAGTTGCTGCTATTTGCCCTGTAATCTCAGCAGTAGCTTCAACTACAAGAGTCACAAACAAGGTGTCCTGAGTTGCTGATAAGCGTTGAAATGCCATAAGGTTACAGGGAGATGGCACAGCATACCGCTGATTCACTGTGTTGATGTTCCATCCGTTGGGGTGCCCGTTGTAATAATTACCATCCAGCACTGAGTTGGGAACGCTGGTTACGTTGTAAAATGAGGTTCTGCCTGCATTGTCAACTGTATTGTGGTTGTACATAGGGTCGTATCCCGGCCAGCTGGTATGTACACTGATGGAAGTAATCTTATCGGGGTTGTTCACCAGCAAGGTATGAATAGATGGGTTGTAGGTGGCACATGGGCCGCAGCTGGCTTGTGTAAAATGCTCAAGCAGCACCAGGCGCTGTGATTGTGCAAATAACACAGATGCACTGATTAACAATGCGGTAAGCAGAGTAATTTTTTTCATAGTATGTGTTTTGAGGTTGTCGCAGATGCAAATATCTGCATTTTTACATCAGTAAATTCAAAGTTGAAAAGTTTTTAAAAAATATTTTGAAGATTTCTTGCTTTAGTCAATATTATTGTATTAGTTTTGTGCCATGCAAGAAGGCTATGACTGCGTAAAATCAATAATTTATTTGATTAAATTGATGGTTTTGGCTTGATTTTTGCATCAATTTTGGTGTTTTCTAATGTCATTTTATTATGAAAAGATTACTACTTTCTCTCTCTGCCGGCCTTTTAATGGTTTCTACTGTATTTTCCCAGTCTTTTGTAGTTAAAGATAAAGAAGGAAATGAAGTTACAGGTCAAACCATTGATCACTATTGTGCACCCAGTTATGGTTTTGGTTCTATTGGTCTCGATGTTTTTAATGTAGCCTCTACCGCCAAAAATGTGAAAGTCAGAAAATACGATAATAGCCTTGTAGAAGGTTCATTTTCGAACATTTGCTGGGTTGCCTGTTACCCAGATTTCGTACTTGAATCACCAGATCCGATTCTGATTGAGCCCGGAACTTTCTCCCCAAACTTTACTGGAGACATCACTTATGGTGCTATTCAAGGTACTTCAACTGTTAAGTTTGTATTTTTTGATATGGACAATGCTCAGGATTCAAGTTTTGTTGTAATCAATTTTATTATTGGAACTTTGGGAGTTAACAATCCTGCCGCAATCAAATCTGCAACTGTTTCGAATGCTTATCCCAATCCTGCTGTTTCGGCTACCAATATTGATTACCGACTGCCTTCCGGCGTAAGCAATGCAAAAATTAAAATCAATACTTTGCTGGGTACAACCATTCGCGAAATTTCTTTGTCAAACAGCGAAGGTAAAGCACAGGTTGATGTGTCTAATCTTTCAAACGGAATTTACGTTTACACTCTTTTTGTAAATAATTCAGCTGTTGCCACACGAAAATTCGTGGTTCAGCGTTAAACTTACTCATACTTGTTTTACTAGGATTACTTGTTTAGCTTAATGTGATGAAGGCCCCGCATTTGCGGGGTTCTTCATTTTAGTATGTCGGGCATGATATTAAGCTAACAGGATGAGAGTTCCTGTATGTGCCGAGTTGATAGGAAACATTAGCGAATGACAAGGGTGTTGTGGGCAACTGCAAATCCGAAAGAAGTCATCAGCAAATCTGAAGTTTTGACGTACAGAAATCTGATATAAGGCTCACATTGAGAGGGCAACTGAGCTATAGATTGGGAACGCCCAAAATTCAACCGTAACTCAAATGAGTAAATCAGGCAAAACGCAGAGAAAGTTTAATATCTTATCCCGAGAGGTCTTGTAGTTTGCACCAACAGTGCAGAACGAGCAGTGATGTAAGTTTATATTCTACAAGAAGTCAGCAGAGGACATAGTATTCGGTGTAGGAACAATACCGAAGAAGGTCTGAATTTTTTAATTTAAGGAGCAGTTAGTTCAAAATTTGTTTTATGAAGCAACAGCAAGAGATAACCTACCAATTAGACCTGTTTAATCAAACGGGACAGGAGGTTATCCGCCCTTTTGCCCAAAGTGAAGCCGTAAGCGGAGCTTTACCAACAAAGGCGTTGCAAATAAAAGGAGCAGGCGAACAAGAACGAGCCTTAACCCACGATTTAATGGGAGCGATATTGTGTCATAGCAATATCCGTCAAGCTTACAGACAGGTAAAGCAGAACAAAGGAGTAGCAGGCATCGACCAAACGGATGTTGGAGAGTTTTCAGGGTGGTATGCAGAAAAAGGAGAAATCCTAATAAGCAAACTACAACAAGGCACTTACCAACCACAAGGAGTAAAGCAAGTTGAAATCCCCAAGCCCAATGGAGGCAAACGCAAATTAGGTATCCCAACTGTAACGGACAGGATAATCCAACAAGCGATTGCACAGGTTTTAAGTCCGATTTATGAGCGAAAATTTTCCGACCGTAGCTATGGTTTTCGTCCCAATAGGAGTGCACATCAAGCACTCAAAAAGGGGAGCGAATATGTAGAGCAGGGTAGAATATACGTTGTAGATATGGATTTGAAAACGTTCTTCGATGTAGTCAATCACGACCGCTTAATGTATCGACTATCAACCACCATTGGCGATAAAACGTTATTGGGATTGATACGCAAATACTTACAAAGCGGTATAATGATAGACGGAGTTGTAAGCCAACGCACCGAAGGCACACCGCAAGGCAGCCCACTCTCGCCCTTGTTGTCTAACATAGTTTTAGACGAATTGGATAAAGAGTTGGAGCGTAGGGGACACAAATTTGTTCGCTATGCCGACGATTGCAACATCTATGTACGCAGCCAAGAGGCAGGCGAAAGAGTAATGGAGTCGCTGAGCAACTTTATCGAAAACAAACTTAAACTACTTGTCAATAGAGAAAAGAGCCAAGTATGTCAAGTTAACCAAACCAAATTTTTGGGACACACCATCCAAATTGATGGTAACCTGAGTATCGCAAAGAAAAGTGTTGAACGCTTTAAGGAAAAAATACGCAAGATAACCAAGCGCAACAGAGGCATAAAGTTCGAACAAATAATTGCCGAACTTATCCCTGTTATGCGAGGTTGGCTGAACTATTTTCACAAAGCCCGATGTAAAAGTTTATTGAAAGAACTTGATTCTTGGATACGCAGAAAACTTCGGTGCTACCGATTAAAGCAATGTAAACGTGTATTTACGCTACAACAATTTTTGAAAAGCAGAGGTGTTGAAACTTGGCAAAGCTGGATTTTGGCTTCATCAGGCAAAGGGTATTGGCGTAAATCGGGTTGTCCGCAAATGCACCAAGCACTTAGTATCAAGTGGTTTGACGAGGTAGGTTTGTACAACCTGTCATTAAATTACACAAGGTTTAACAATTAAAAGAAACCGCCGTGTGCGAGAGCATGCACGGTGGTGTGAGAGGGCGGGGGAGTAATCCCCCTACCTACTCGATTGAAGGAAGGCTATTTATTTCTATTCCCTCTGCTTGATTTTTTTTATCCTGCTTTTTCTTCTATTATAAAACCCGGTTTTAAAGCAATATCCTTCTTCCATTTTACATCTTAAATATTTTTAAAAAACTGCGGTTTTGTTGGGTTAATATTGATTTTATTTCTAAATTTGGACATGCATTTTCCCGATCAGGGACTATTCAGGGTTACCGCATTTTTCAACATGAAATTATTTGTTCGGATGAGGTGTTTTACCTCATTGGTTTAATGCTTTGTGTATGCAATATTCAAAAACAGGACTCGTTTCGCTCGTTATTCTGCGCATGGCCATTGGCTGGCATTTTTTTTATGAAGGCATGGTAAAAATACTGAACCCAGCCTGGACCTCAAAAGCCTATCTGCTTGATTCGGGGGGCATCTTTAAAAGCCTGTTTGAATGGATGGCCACAAACAGCAAGGTTTTATTATTTACTGATTTTTTAAATGAATGGGGACTGGCACTGATTGGTTTTTCTCTTCTAACAGGCTGGTTTACTAAGTTTTCTTCAATAAGTGGAATGCTGTTGCTGCTGTTTTATTATCTGTCGCATCCTGCTTTTCCGGGTATTGAATACCTTTTTCCATCGGATGGTAGCTATTTCATTATAAATAAAACTCTCGTTGAACTGTTTGCCCTATTTGTTATCTATTCATTCCCCACTTCACATATAGTTGGAATAGAGCGCTTAGTGGTAAAAAGAAAAACTCAATCGCAATGAGCGACAACAATCAAAAACCTAAAAAAGGCATTTCGCGCCGCGATGTACTTGCCGGCCTCGCATCACTGCCTCTGCTCGGAGCCCTGGGATATGGCCTTTATCTTAATTCGCAGGATCGCAAAAAATACAGTGCTGATATTCTTCACAATATTAAACCTGTTATTCCCAAAGGAATTCCGCCATTGGTTGAAGGACCAGAACTCAGGCTTGGGTTAGTTGGCACGGGGGGCCGTGGCCGATACATTATGAAAGCGCTGGGGTTTGTAAATCCGGCACGTATTGATGAATGGAACAGCAATGCAGCAACCGACAAATACTGGGAAGAATACCTGAAAGAATTTCGGAATCAGGAAAACCTGAACGTTAAAATCACTGCTGTATGCGATGTTTTTGATAACAATGCTGAAAGCGGAATGGCTGCCGGAGCCAATATTCACAGGAATGGAACCAACGGAAACATGGGAGATGCTCCCAAACGCTTCCTTACCTATCAGGAGTTGTGCGCTTCGCCCGATGTGGATGCTGTAATCATCGCCACGCCCGATCATCTGCATGTGCCGGTGGTGCTGGAGGCTGCCAGACATGGTAAACACGTTTATTGCGAAAAACCCTTGTCATGGACAGTCCCCGAAACCTTTGAAGTAAGAAAAGTTGTAAAAGATACCGGAATTGTTTTTCAGCTGGGACATCAGGGCAGGCAAACCGAAAGTTATCAGGTTGCCCGTTCATTGATTGAGCAGGATGTTATTGGCAAAATCTCGCTCATCGAAGTGTGTACCAACCGGAACGACCCCAACGGGGCTTGGGTGTATGATATTGACCCGGCAGCCAGTGAACAGACCATTGACTGGAAACAATTTATTGGCCCTGCTCCCTGGCACGATTTCAGCCTGGAACGTTTTTTCAGGTGGCGCTGCTGGTGGGACTACAGCACCGGATTGAGCGGCGACCTGTTTACTCATGAATACGATGCGCTCAATCAAATTCTTGATCTGGGAATCCCGCACTCAGCCATGGCTTCGGGAGGAATATATTTTTACAAGGATGGCCGCACAGTTCCCGATGTTCTGAATATGGCTTTTGAATATCCTGACAAAGACCTGACACTGCTATACAGCGCAACACTCAGCAGCGAAAAAAACAGGGGTAAATCCATTATGGCGCACGATGCCTGGATGGAGCTGGATGAAACACTCACAGTTTATCCCGATCGCAGTTCCACCCGTTATCGCGACCAGATTAAACAGGGAATTATAGAACCGGGCAAACCTTTGTTCAGCTATATTCCCGGACAAGACCGCATTGATGCCATAACCACACCCACCGAAAAATATTTTGCAGGGCGTGGGCTGCTTTATACCTACCGTGATGGTAAAGCAGTGGATACTACCAATTTGCATTTGCGCGAATGGCTCAACTGCATCAGGCTCAACAATGGCGCTCAGCCCAGTTGCGATATTGATCAGGCTTTTGAAGAAGCCATTACCGCACATATGGGAACAATTTCGTACCATGAAGGCCGGAGAACTTACTGGGACAAAGAAAAGGAAGAGATTGTCTGAAAGAAAAGTAACGAAATCGTGTTTTTAAGGCTCATTAATAAAACAAAGATCAAATGGCATCACGAAGAGATTTTCTGAAATCAGTGCCTTTATTTACCGGAGCCATGGCTTTGGGACTTGGCGCATCATGTATCAACAGTAAAAATGAAAAAGGCATGGACGTTGGAATTCAGCTGTGGACCCTGCGCAATGATGTTGCCCGTGATCTCGATGGCACGCTCACTGCACTTGCCGGCATGGGATACAATAGTATTGAGGCTTTTGGCTTTGACGGGAAGTTTTTTGGGCGCGATGCTGTTGCTTTTGGTCAGTTGATAAAGGATCTGGGTATGAGCCTACACAGTACCCATACCGGCATTACATCAGAAAATGCAGATCAGTATGCAGAAGCCGCAGCAAAGGCCGGACTGGAATATCTGGTTTTGCCCTCTATGATGGGTCGTTCCGAAGCCACTGCCGATGATTTCAGGAAAACTGCAGCTGAAATGAACCTGATTGGAGCAGCCTGCAGGAAACACGGGTTGCAATTTGCCTATCACAATCATGATTTTGAGTTCAGGCCGGTTGATGGCGAAATTCCATACGATATTTTTCTCGCTGAAACCGATGCTGAATTAGTTCATTTTCAGGCAGATTTGTACTGGATGGTAAAAGCAGGGAAAGATCCGGTTGATTATTTCAGCAAACACCCTTCAAGGTTTTCTACCTGGCACATCAAAGATATGGCCACAGATGGTGCAAGCTGTATCATTGGTAATGGTAAAATTGATTTTAAAACCATTATGCTGTCGGCTAAAACAGCCGGACTAAACAGGATATTTGTTGAGCAGGAACAATATGCCGAGGGCACTCCGCTGCAATGTGCCGAACAAAGCCTGAATTACATTAAAAAGAACCTATTGTAAACAATAAAACCATTTCAGATGGAAGAAAAACCCAACACAAACAATGGAATGGACCGCCGCAGTTTTATCAGGAATTCAGCCCTTACTGCAGCAGGTTTTATGATTATGCCCAGCCATGTAATTTCAGGCCTCGGGCATACTGCCCCCAGCGATAAGCTGAACATTGTAGGGGTAGGCGTGGGAGGCCGTGGAGGCGGAGTTATCCGCGCAGTGAGCAGCCAGAATATTATCGGACTCTGCGATGTTGACTGGAAGTATTCTGCAAAGATATTCAGCGAATTTCCTGACGCCAAAAAGTACTACGACTGGCGCAAGATGTTTGACGAACTGGGTAAATCCATTGATGCAGTTGTTGTTGGAACTCCCGACCACACCCATGCCATCATCAGCATCAATGCCATGAAGATGGGCAAACATGTGTATTGCGAAAAGCCGCTCACCCATTCAGTTTGGGAGTCGAGGCAAATGGCTGAGGTAGCCAGACAATACAAAGTTGCTACTCAGATGGGCAATCAGGGAAATTCTGGAGAGGGAATAAGGCAGGTTTGTGAATGGGTATGGGATGGCGCTATCGGCGAAATCCGTGAAGCACATGCCTGGACAAACCGCCCCATCTGGCCTCAGGGGCTGGAAAGACCCAAAGAGGTAATGCCGGTGCCCGATACTTTGGCGTGGGACCTTTTCTTAGGCCCTGCAAAAGAGCGTCCGTACCACTCCATTTATACTCCATGGAACTGGCGCGGCTGGTGGGATTTTGGTACTGGTGCACTGGGCGATATGGCCTGCCATATTATGGATCCGATTTTTATGTCACTTAACCTGAAATATCCCACCAAAGTCCAGGGAACCTCCTCGCAGTTCAACACCGAGTCTCCTCCTTTGGCCGAAGTTGTTAAGTATGTATTCCCTGCCAGGGAAAAATTCAAAGGTCTCGACATGCCCGAGGTGAATGTTACCTGGTGGGATGGCGGTTTGTTGCCTCCACGTCCCGAAGAACTGCCCGATGGCGAAATTATGGGCCGCGACGAAAACGGTGGCTGCCTGCTGATTGGCTCCAAAGGAAAGATCATGACAGGTTGTTATGGCAGAGATCCCTTCCTGCTGCCTTTGGAATACGATAAAGACTACAAGCGTCCTGCCCCCTCAATGCGCAGGGTTACCACCAGCCACGAAATGGATTGGGTGCGTGCCTGCAAGGAAAGCCCTGAAAACAGAGTAGAAGCCAGCTCATACTTCGGATATTCCGGACCAATGAACGAAATGGTGGTTATGGGTGTTGTGGCTGTAAGGCTTCAGGATCTCAAACGCGAATTGTTGTGGGATGGCCAGAACATGCGCTTTACCAACATTGGCGACAACGATGAAATCAGAGTGGTGAAAACTGATAAATTTGAAGTGATTGACGGACACCCGCACTTCGATACTCAGCATGAAACCATCAAAGCGAAAGCTGCTGCCGAAGAGTATATCAGGCACCATTACCGCGAAGGATGGACCATGTAACCATTTTTTTGAACAATATTTTTATTTCAAACTTAATTAAAACACTTAAAATGAAGAAGTTAATTTTTGTTATGGCCATTGCTGCGGCATTAATGTCGTGCAATCAGACAGCCACCACAAATGCCGGAACAGAAAACGCTGACACGGTTCAATTGGTAAATGCACTCACCGAAGCCGAAATTGCTGATGGCTGGATGCTGATGTTTGATGGTGAGACCCCAGGAAAGTGGAGAGGTTATGGTAAAGATCATTTTCCTGCTGGTTGGGTAGTTGAAGAAGGGATGCTCAGATGCATAGGTTCCGGAAGAGGCGAAGCCGGAGCAGTTGAAGGTGGCGACATCATTTTCGATGAAAAATTCCAGAACTTTGAGCTCGCATTAGAATGGAAAATCTCTGATGGCGGTAACAGTGGTATTTTTTACCTGGCTCAGGAACTGCCTGATAAAACCATCTGGCAGACAGCTCCCGAAATGCAGGTGCTCGACAATACCAAACATCCCGACGGACGCGATGGACTGCACAGTGCAGGTGCTCTGTATGATATGATTGGCGTTCCCCAGGATAAAGTAAAACCTGTTGGAGAATGGAATCAGGTTAAGATTCTGGTTTACAAAGGTCTGGTTGAACACTGGCTGAATGGCGAAAAGGTGGTTACTTATCATTTATGGACACCCGAATGGAACGAAATGGTGGCCAAAAGCAAGTTTCCCGAATACAATCCCGATTGGGCCAATATTGCTCAGGAAGGCTTTATCGGACTTCAGGATCATGGCGATGATGTTTGGTACAGAAACATCAAAATCAAGAAAATGTAGTTTACAAAAAAAAAGAGCCGGAATCACCGGCTCTTTTTTTGTAACGCTTTTACAGATTAAAAGCAGTCTTTATCTCATTGACATAATCGGTTTCTTCCCAGGCAAAAAGTTTAACCTTTTTGTAATGGCGCACTACTCCGTCAGTTACTTTGTCGAATGTATCACCATTTGTATAATAAACTTCGGTTTCCACTTCCCTTGGGTCGCGGCCAAAATGTCCGTAACTTGCTGTGGGAGTGTAGATGGGGTTTTTTAATCCGAACCTTTTTATAATTGCGTACGGCCTGAGATCGAAAATATATTTCACCTTGTCTGCAATTTCGCCATCGGTCAGCAGGGTTCCGTTCTCTCCCTTAACTTTGGAAGTTCCGTAGGTATTAACATAAACGCCTACAGGCTCGGCGATGCCAATGGCATAGGCCAATTGCACCAGCACTTCGTCGGCAACGCCGGCCGCTACCAGATTTTTGGCAATATGCCGGGCAGCATAAGCAGCTGAGCGGTCAACTTTAGACGGGTCTTTGCCCGAAAATGCACCTCCGCCATGAGCGCCTTTCCCGCCATAGGTGTCCACAATTATTTTGCGGCCTGTGAGCCCGGTATCTCCGTGAGGGCCACCAATTACAAACTTTCCTGTTGGATTCACATGCAGTTTGAAGTTGCCGTCAAAAAGTTTCTTCAAATGAGCCGGCAGCTGATTAACCACAGTCGGTATTAAAATATTGCGGACATCATTTTCAATAAGCAGCCGCATTTTTTCGTCACCCTCTTTTACGGGAAGTGATTTGTCGGCAAAATCATCATGCTGGGTTGAAATCACAATGGTATCAATCCTCACCGGATGATTGTGGTCATCGTATTCTATGGTTACCTGCGATTTTGAATCGGGCCTCAGGTAAGTCATCAGTTTGCCTTCCTTGCGGATGCGGGCAAGTTCCTGAAGCAGCATATGCGAAAGTTCGATGGGCATGGGCATCAGGTTTTCCATATCGCGGGTGGCATAGCCAAACATCATGCCCTGGTCGCCTGCACCTTGATTTTCAGCATCTTCGCGGTCAACTCCGCGGTTAATGTCGTCGGATTGTTCGTGAATGGTTGAAATAATTCCACACGATTCACCTTCGAAGCGGTATTCGTTTTTGGTGTAGCCGATTTCCTTAATGGTATTTCTCACTACCTTGTGAAGATCAACATAACCATTGGTTTTTACCTCGCCGCTGCATACGGTTAGTCCGGTTGTAACCAAAGTTTCACATGCTACTTTCGAATTAGGGTCGAAACGCAGAAATTCATCAAGCAATGCATCAGATATCTGATCGGCAACTTTGTCGGGGTGCCCTTCCGATACCGATTCGGATGTAAATAAGTAAGCCATTACAGCACTATTTTTAGTAATAAAATAAAGTGAGATGGGAAAATAAGATCAAAGGCAGGACTTGCTTTAGCATTTTTTTTAATGGTTGCAATCAATCAAATCTTTCCATTCCGGAACTTCCGGCGCGGCAAAGGTACTCTTTTTTATTTTATACGGAAGTAGTGTTTAATGCGTAAATGCAATATTTTTCCTGAAAATTCAGATTGTTGCCTTTTAAAAAGCTACGATTTTGTTTATGTCAGTTCCTGAAATCATACAATAAAGAAAATAATGCTATTGGATTTTATGGTTCTTTAAATAGAATTTTTAAAGAAAAATTAGCATGAAAAAAGGAAAAAGACCATGGATAAATAGCTCTTATTTGCCATTGCAATCGTTTGTAATTTTGAATTATTTTTTGAGGGTACTATGTGTAAAATGTTGATTAAAAGCAAAGTAGCGTTGTAATTTGTGTAAACTTTCCGGGAATTTAAGGCATGTAGCTTTGGGTTTTAAATTATGTATTACCTTTGTGTGCTTTGCCGGATTGCAGAACCGGTATCAGGGACATTAAAAGGAACATTATCTAAATCTTCGGATATGTCATTAACCAAAAAAACATCAGACCTCAAAAAGAGGATGCGTGATGCGTTGATGGGAGGTGGACAGGTTGCGATTGATAAACAAAAAGCCACGGGAAAAATGACCGCCCGTGAGCGTATCATAGCGCTTGTAGACCCCAAATCGTTTCACGAGTACGACCTGTTTGTTGAACATGCAGGCAAGGACTTCAACATGGGCGATAAGTATTTGCCCGGCGATGGAGTAATTACCGGCACCGGAACCATAAACGGGTATCCTGTTTGTATTTATGCACAGGACTTTACTGTGGCCGGAGGATCCCTTGGCTGGATGCATGCCAAAAAGATCACCAAAATCATGGATCATGCCATGAAGCTTAAGGTTCCTATTATCGGAATCAACGACTCGGGCGGTGCACGTATTCAGGAAGGGGTAAATTCTCTTGCCGGATATGGTGAAATCTTTTACCGCAATACCCAGGCTTCGGGAGTCATTCCGCAAATCAGTGTTATCCTTGGCCCTTGTGCCGGAGGTGCTGTTTATTCACCAGCTCTTACCGATTTCGTTTTTGTGGTTGATAAAATCTCAAAAATGTTCATTACCGGCCCTGAAGTTATCAAGACAGTGCTTGGTGAAGAGATTTCGATGGAAGAACTCGGAGGTGCCAGGGTACAAAGCGAAATTACCGGAAATGCTCACTTCTTTGCCGAAAGTGAACAGGAATGCTTCGAACAGATTAAAACCCTCTGCAGTTTTATTCCCTGGAATAATATTAAAAAAGCAGAAGCCTTCCCCAAAAAACCTCCCCGCACACGCAATTACAATCTCGAAAACATTTTCCCAACCAACCCAAGGCAGCCGTACGACGTTAAAGACATCATCAAAGCAATTGTTGATGATTCCGAATTCTTTGAAGTTCAGGCAATGTTTGCTGCCAATATCGTTATCGGTTTCGCACGTCTGAATGGCAATACTGTTGGGTTTGTTGCCAATCAGCCCCTTGTTCTGGCAGGTGTACTCGATGTTGACTCTTCTGATAAAGCCGCCCGTTTCATCCGCTACTGCGATGCATTTAATGTGCCTTTGGTAACTTTGGTTGATTTGCCCGGCTATCTCCCCGGAGTTGATCAGGAGCATGCCGGTGTTATCCGTCACGGTGCAAAGGTGTTGTATGCTTACTCCGAAGCTACTGTTCCCAAAATGACAGTAATTTTGCGTAAAGCTTATGGAGGAGGATACATTGCCATGTGTTCAAGCCACCTCAGAGCCGACTTTGTATTTGCCTGGCCTACTGCCGAAATCGCAGTTATGGGCCCCGAAGGCGCCGCCAATATCATCTTCAGGAATGAAATTAAAAATGCCGAAAATCCTGAAGAAATGCGCAAGCTGAAGATCAAAGAATATAAGGAAAAATTTGCCAACCCTTATGTTGCTGCAGCTTACGGTTATGTTGATGCAGTTGTTGAGCCAGCGGAAACCCGCAATATGCTCATCCATGCCCTGGAAATCTCTGCCGAAAAAGTAGAGGTTACCCCGAATAAAAAACATGGAATTCCACCGTTTTAATTCATTGTTATGGAAGAAAGCAACAATTCGCCGGTTTTCAAAACCATTATTATTGATAACGTCAAATATAAGACTACACTTACCAAAAAGTTTATGGCACGTAAGTCTTATGAACCTGCTGATCTGAATAAGGTGTACTCTTTTATCCCGGGAACCATTCGCAAGGTTTTCGTAAAAGAAGGAGCCAAAGTAAAACAGGGCACTCATTTACTTGAGCTCGAAGCCATGAAAATGGTAAATAATATCGTAGCTCCTGTTGATGGCATTGTTACAAGAATTAATGTTAAGTCTGGTGATCTGGTAGCGAAAAATTTCCTGCTGGTCGAAATGAACTGAACCGGATAATAAAATTGAAAGGCTGCCTCAAGGGCGGCCTTTTTTTTGCAATGGTACTCAGATATTATTAGAGAAACATTCGGGAATATGCCAACTCTGGTAAGATTTTTATAAATTTGCTTTATATACCGGCAGGGCCTTTCATTGCCCGGTTAATTAAAAGTAATCTGGTAACTTTCAAGGAAAATCAAACTTGTAGTTTTGAATTCTATAAAAGTTCTTTCTTTAAACTGCTTAAAATAAGCAGATTGTAACATTTATTAAGTAATCTATGGAAAACAGGAAGCCGGAAATAGTAGTCAATGAACCTTCTGTTTACTATGACAATGAGATGCTCAGACTGGCATCTGAGTATGTTCAAAATACAAATACACATATTTTCCTGACAGGGAAAGCTGGTACAGGCAAGACTACCTTTTTGCGTAACATTCGCAATATTTCATTTAAGCGGATGATAGTTGTTGCGCCAACCGGAGTAGCAGCCATCAACGCCGGAGGTGTTACCATACATTCGTTTTTCCAGCTTCCGTTTGGCCCTCAGCTACCCGAAGAGGCTGTATTGCCCGGCGAAACCGACCCTGAACGTGTAAAATCCGGTGCTGCGCGATATCAGAAAATAAATCGTACTAAAATCAACATCATAAAAAGTCTCGACTTATTGGTTATTGATGAAATAAGTATGGTAAGAGCCGATTTACTCGATGCCATAGATGCGGTTTTGCGAAAATACCGCAACCGGCATTTGCCTTTCGGCGGGGTTCAGTTGCTTATGATTGGCGACCTGCACCAGCTTTCGCCGATTGCCAGAGAAGATGAATGGATGTTGCTGAGTAAATATTATGATTCAGTCTATTTCTTCAGCAGCAGGGCATTGCAACAATGCCATTATGTGAGTATTGAACTTAAACATGTGTACCGACAGGCCGATATTCGCTTTGTGGAACTGCTGAATAAGGTGCGCGACAATAAACTAGACCCGGATTCTGTTCAACTGCTGAATCAGAGATATATTAAAGGTTTTGTTATTCCTGAAAACGAAGGATACATCACACTAACTACCCATAATAATCAGGCCAGAGAAATCAATCAGCGAAAGCTTGAACAGCTTAATTCAAAAATATTGCGGTTCACAGCTGAAATTGATGGCGATTTTCCTGAATACTCTTTTCCAACTGATGAAAGCCTTGAGCTTAAGATTGGTGCTCAGGTAATGTTTGTAAAAAATGACCCTGACCCGGCAAAGCGTTTTTTTAACGGGAAAATCGGCAAACTAACCGGTAAAGAAGATGATGTTCTTTATGTGGAATGCCCGGGCGATCATGAAATAATAGCTGTTGAACCTTTGGTTTGGCACAATTGCAGGTATTCGCTCGATGCTGAAACTAATGAGATCAGGGAGACTATTATAGGAACTTTTACACAGTTTCCGCTCAAACTGGCATGGGCTATAACTATTCATAAAAGCCAGGGACTCACATTCGACAGGGCAGTAATTGATGCCAATGCAGCTTTTGCGCACGGGCAGGTGTATGTGGCGCTGAGCCGCTGCCGCACACTCGAAGGCCTGGTATTGAGTTCGCCTATTAACCCGTCATCGGTAAAATCTGATTACACTATTGATGGATTTGTCAGCAATATTGAGGCCAACCAACCCGACGACAACCGATTGCTCCAGGATAAAATCAGGTTTCAGCAATCTGTGGTTCTTGAGCTTTTTAATTTTGATTCACTTCAACGAAATTTAAACCGGCTGACTAAAGCCATTCAGGACAATGCCACAACGCTGGAGACTGCTTACATTGCTGATATTTCAATAAAATCCTCGCGTTTTAATAACGAAGTGGTGGCCATTGGCAATAAGTTCAGGCAACAGCTTATGCAAATGTTCAGCAGCGGTAATCTGGTTGAATCTGATCAGCAGTTACAGGAGCGCATTCAAAAAGCCGGATCTTATTTTGTTCCATTAATTCAGGCCTTGTTTTTCAAAGAAAAGGGGTTGCCTGAAACCGACAATAAAGCCGTTAAAAAGCTGATTGGCGATGTGCTGGATAGTATTCATCAGGAAGCGTGGAGCAAATTGGTTTGCCTGAGGTCGGTGACAAATGGATTCAGAATTGCAGAGTTTCTGAAAACCAGAGCACTATCATCCATCGAAAGTCCAGTGTTTGAAAAGACTGATACAGTGATAATTACAACGGGGAAAACTTCCGATAAAAAATTGTACGAACTAATAAGGCAATGGCGCGACTCCACCGCCGAACAACTTGATGTTCCGGTATATCAGGTGCTGCCGCAAAAAACCATGAAAGAGCTGGTTGCCAGATTACCCCGAAGCATTGCTGAACTCAGGAAGATTTCAGGTATAGGCAAAGTAAAAGCCGCTTCGTTTGGTGATGATATTTTAAAAATCATTTCATCTTATACCGGACAAAAAATCCTGGAAGAAGAGCTTCCTGAAAAATTGCATGATCCCGAAAGGAATAGAAAAGCTAATCCCAGGCCTGAAAAGGATCAATCGAAACGCATCAGCCTGAACATGTTCAGGGAAGGAAAGAGTATTGACGAAATTGCCCGGATTCGAAGTCTTGCTGTTTCTACCATCGAAGGTCATCTGTCCATGTATGTTTCAAAGGGAGAACTTTCTCCGGAAGAACTGATGCCTTCTGACAAAATTGAAGTGATCAGCAAATATTTTCTCGAAAGTCAGAATCCAAGGCTGGCAGATGCAAAAACTGAATTGGGCAATGATGTAAGCTTCGGCGAATTAAGGATTGTACTCAACTACCTTATTTTTACGGGAGAAATTGAAATTAATAAAACCGGGACACTGGAATAGTTAGTTCTGCGGGCTGTTATTATTCAGATATTCTTTAAAATCCTTGTTGCCAGCTTCAATAAATGAAAGAATATCTGACCTTCCCATGCTATTTTCAGCGGAAGTAATGAAGGAAACCGGCAGCTCTTCCCAGGTCTCTGACAATTTTGCCTTAAAAGCTGCGATGTTTGATGTAAGACTGTTTTGAGTTAATTTGTCGGCTTTGGTAAACACAACAGCCAAAGGCAAGCCAGCTTCACCCAGCCAGTTGATAAAATCGAGGTCAGCTTTTTTGGGCTCAATCCGCGAATCTACCAGCACAAAAGTGGTTACCAGGTTTTGTCTTTTGGTAAGGTAGGTTTTGATCATGCCTTCCCATTTTTCGCGTTCTTTCTTCGAAATGCGCGCATAACCGTACCCGGGCAAATCTACCAGATACCATTCCCCGTTCACTTCAAAATGGTTGATGAGTTTGGTTTTGCCCGGTGTGGATGATGTTTTGGCCAGGCCTTTCCGGTTGAGCAGCATATTGATGAGCGATGACTTGCCAACGTTTGACCTGCCGATAAAAGCATATTCAGGCTTTACCGGAGGCGGGCATTTGGCAGGGTTGGTGTTGCTCAGCAGAAATTCAGCAGTATTTATAATCATGACTGCCTTTCGGTGATGGTGAGGTGGCGCTCAATCTTTATTTCATAAATATCGGCGATGGTAACAATAATTCCGGTTTCTTCTACCTCGCCGAATTCATTGTTGATGGCAGTGCCGAAAAATTTCATGGTGGAAGAAAGATTCATATAGGCGTTTACCAGGGGAGGTATGTTTTCGCCCAAACCTCTTACCTGTTGTATCAGCAGCTTGTAATCCTTGTCATAAACACCGTTTGGAAAAGCCTGTTCCAATTCTGTTTCGTCGGTTTCGAGCTGCAGCGGAACAATTGGATAAACCAAATTCTCCTTGTCGCCGAAATATTTGCGCATAAAGTACAGAATAAGATCGCGGCCCCGGCGGTTAAAATCGGGGTACATGGTAATTTTACCAAAGAAATATCTGGCATCCGGATACAGTAATACCAGAGCTCCAAGCCCATCCCATATATTGTCCAGCGAATACATACCTTTTCTTATGTTATTAACCGGCTGATAGGCTGGCTGAACAAAAGAACGGCCAAGTTCAATAGTATAGGGCAAATATTCCTCAACAAACTTTTCTGAATAGTGAAACAACTTAAAAGTAGGGGTATGATATTCGCCATCATCTCCTTTTGTGAGGGTTTTGCAATGCAGATACCTGTAGCCGCCTATAATTTCGCGATCAACCGGATTCCAGACAATGAGTTGTTCAAACGGGTTCTCACAGGTGTCATAATAATCCAGGTCAACCGAAAGCCCTGTACCACCGCCGGCATCCCTGAATGTAATTTCACGCAACCGCCCTATTTCCTGAACAACATTGGGCGAATTAAAATGATTTACAATGTAAATCAGGTTGTTGCCGGCATTGGTTTTGCGGATAAGCTTATCAGAGGTCAATTCTGCCTCTATTATTTCGCGGTCAATGGCCGGAATTATTTGTTCCATTCTCTGGCTCATAATTTTTATTCAGGATTAAAAGTTGTTTCAGGATTCTTCTCCAATTTGTACACATGTTTCCGGAGCAGTGCAGCCCAGTCCCGATCGTTGCGCCTTTTATCAAAAACTTCAAGCGGCACTGGCTTGCCAAATGTAATCACAATGTCCTTGTTTTTCTGCCCAAACATCTCATCTACCAGATAAAGCATTTCAATATTTGCCTTTATTCTCAGGAACTTTCTGAGGTTTGCCAGATTGTAGAAAAACGACGAATTTTTACCGCTGATGTGCACCGGAAGTATATCGCGATTTGATTTTCGCGCTTTTGAAAGAAAGGTTTTTTTCCACTCCAGATCAAGTATCTCACCATTTATTTTTCTGGAACAGAGTCCTGCAGGGAAATAAACCACAGTTTTATCTGAAGCAAATGTTTCGTCAAAAACGGCAATATTTGTTGCATTCGACCCATGTTTGTTTACCGGAATAAACAAGGGTTTAAGATTAGGCAAATGCATAAGAAAATCGTTTACAGGCGTGGCTATATCAGGTTTTTTCCGCCCTACAGCCCACATCAATGCCATGCCATCGAGTCCTCCCAGAGGGTGATTTGAGACAACAACAAATCTCTCAGTTAGCAGCAGATTTTTGTCTCCTTTTACCACAATATTTACTCCGAAATCCTTAAAAATCGCTTCCAGAAAGTCATGCCCATACAGTGTTCTATGACGATTCAGGATGTCGTTTAACTGATCCTGGTGTACAACACGTTTCAGGTAACTCAGTAAAAACCGGGGCATAAGTCTGAGCAGCCGCTCACTTTTGCCAGCGATAACCTTCTCAAGGTCAATGAATTTTACGTACCCATCCGGACTAACCTTGTCCTTTTCTTCCATAATTCAGGTATTAAATCAGGGGCCTGAAATTTTAACAAATTTACAAAATTCGATAATTGGATCACCATTCCACAAAAAAATGACGAATTATGTTTGAGGTCGAGGGTAAATATTTCTAAAACATTCAGAATATATATTTGAAAATCAATAATATAGGTGATTAGTAACAGGTTGTAACTCTCCGCTTCACCAAAAAGTTATTAACAATGGTGGTAAAAAGTGGTAAAAAGTGGTAAAATCACTCTATATTTACACCACAAAATTAACAAAAGAGATAATGACGGAAATAATTGGCGTTCACGACTGCAAGGTTGATGTCAAGGGCAGACTTATGCTGCCAGGGGCACTCAAAAGCCAGCTCGATGCCGTTATTTCGGAAGGATTTATCCTGAAACGGAGCATTTTTCAACCTTGTCTCGAGTTGTATCCGCGGCAGGAATGGAACAAGGCTGTAAAAAGAGTAAACAAGCTCAACCGTTTCGTAAAGAAAAACAACGACTTCATCAGAATCTTCATGGCCGGTGTGCGCGAGGTAGAAACCGATTCCACCGGCCGGCTGCTTATACCGAAAGATCTGGCTGTTTTTGCCGGTATTAATAAAGATATTGTCTTGTCTTCAGCTCTCAGTATCATTGAGATATGGGATAAGGACAAATACGAAGCCTCCATCCGCGACAACATCAGCAGTTTCTCTGAGCTGGCGGAAGAAGTAATGGGGCAAATGAATGATGACGAATAAATCCTTTGAAATATGTATCATAATCCTGTAATGCTCAGCGAATGCCTCGATGGACTCGCCATCAACCCCGAAGGCACATATGTAGATGTGACCTTTGGCGGAGGCGGCCATTCGCGTGCAATACTGGAAAGGCTTACTACCGGAAGGCTGATTGCTTTCGATCAGGATGCAGATGCATTGGTAAATTCAATTGATGACCCCCGGTTTACCCTGGTAAATCAGAATTTCAGGTTTCTTACCAACTTCCTGCGCTTTTACAAGGCATTTCCAGCCGATGGCATTATTGCTGACCTTGGAATATCATCCTATCAGATAGATCAGCCCGATCGCGGTTTCTCAATAAGATTTGATGCTGAACTCGATTTGCGTATGGACAGGAAATCAGCCCTTACAGCCCGCGAAGTCATCAACCGCTATGCTCCTGAAAAACTCACTGAAATACTAAAGCAGTATGGCGAACTTCCCAACGCCTGGAGGATAGCCATGAAGATTTGTGATGCACGTGAATCATCACAAATCAATACTACCGGGGAACTTAAAGAAATACTGATGCCTTTTGCCGAAAGGGGAAGAGAAAATAAATTCTTTGCCAGAATTTTCCAGGCCCTGCGCATAGAGGTAAATGCAGAATTGGAAGCACTGAAAGAGATGCTGACTCAAACTACAAAATCTCTGAAACCCGGAGGAAGACTTGTAGTAATGTCGTATCACTCACTGGAAGACCGACTGGTGAAGAACTTTGTAAAAACCGGAAATTTTGAAGGCATTGAAAACAAAGATTTTTTCGGAAAGCTTCATGCTCCTTTTAAACCTGTTTCCAGGAAAGCCATTGTAGCATCGGATTCGGAAATTGAATCAAACAATCGCGCAAGAAGCGCAAAATTGAGAATAGCAGAAAGAAACCATGACGAATAAGCAGGCGAAAAATTCTTTCAGGCCCAAACCGGCAGAAAAACCTCTGAAGAAGAAACGTTCTTTCAGGGCATTTCGCGTGCTTAATCAAAAGGCAAAAGTTGGCAGTTCGTTGCACAGCATTGTTGACGGCACTTTTTTAACCCGGCAAAACCTGTTGACTCAGGTGCGTTTTCTGCTTTTTATCACTTTTATTGGGGTGCTTTATATCGCCAATGCCTACAATGCCGAAAAGACAATAATAGAAATATCACGAACCAAAAGGCAACTCGAAGAACTCAGATTTGAATACATCTCAACCAAGTCAAAACTGATGTTTCACAGCAAACAATCAGAAGTAGCATACAAACTTAAAAATTCAGGGGTAAAGGAATCTGTAACCCCTCCTTCAGTCATTAAAGTAAAGGAGTAAAAGAATAAATGGACAACAAGCGCGAAATACTTTCGAAAGTTTACCTTGTCTATTTTGTCATGGTAGCCATTGGCTTGTCAATTTTGGGCAAGGCTGCCTATATTCAGCTGGTTGAAGGTGATGAATGGCGCGAAAAAGCGAAAAAGCTCAGTATTAAATATGAAGATATTGAGGCGGTGAGGGGCAACATTATGGCTGTTGACGGTAGTTTACTGGCAGCTTCAGTTCCCATTTTTGAGCTGAGAATGGATGCCGGAAACACGCATTACAATGATGAGTTTTTCTATGAAAATGTTGATTCACTGGCATGGCACTTGGCCAACCATTTCAGGGATCGCAGCAGGGCTGAATACCTCAATATTCTTGAAAAAGGTCGAAAAACAAATAACCGGTATCTGTTGCTTAAGCGCAACATTACCTATGACGATCTAAAAAAGGTTCGTCGTTTTCCCATCTTCAGACTCGGGAAATATAAAGGAGGCATTATTGCTGAACCCAAAAATAGACGTGAACTGCCATTCAAATGGTTGGCTTTCAGAACTATTGGATGGGACAAAGAGGGAAAAGATAATGATATTGGCCTGGAAGGGGCATACAGTCACCTGCTCGAAGGCGAACGGGGGCAGCGCTTGGTACAGCGCATCGGATCGGGAGCCTGGCGTCCGGTGAACGATGAAACTGAGATAGAGCCACGCGATGGACATGATTTGATTACCTCCATTGATATCAACATTCAGGATGTGGCCGAAGATGCACTTATGCGGCAACTTATTGCCAATGAAGCCGATCATGGTTGTGTTGTACTTATGGAAGTAAAGACCGGTTTTATTGTTGCTATTGCCAACCTGGGCAAGAACAAAGAGGGCATTTACGAAGAAAAATACAATTATGCTATTGGCGAAAGTTCTGAACCCGGTTCAACTTTTAAGCTGGCTTCATTGCTTGCTGCCATTGATGATGGACTGGCAACCCTCAGCGATACAGTTGACACCCATGGCGGAGCTTATCGTTTTGCCAACCGTATTATGAAAGATTCCCACGAAGGCGGATACGGACGAATAAGTGTAAAAAGAGCATTTGAATTATCGTCGAATGTGGGAATTTCAAGAACAGTACATGCTGCCTACCGCGACAAACCTCAGCAGTTTATTGACAAGCTGTATGCCATGCGCCTTAATCAGCCGTTGGGGCTTGAAATACCCGGAGAAGGCAAACCTTCCATTAAGGATACACATCATAAATACTGGTCGAAAGTTTCTTTGCCCTGGATGTCAATTGGATATGAAGTAGCACTTACACCGTTGCAGACGCTTTCTCTTTACAACACCATTGCCAATAACGGAGTAATGGTTAAGCCTCAGTTTGTAAAAGAGATAAGGATGGCTGGTGAAACTGTTCAACGTTTTGAAACTGTCGTATTGGCTCAGTCAATTACCAAAAATCCTGAAACCATTGCCATTGCCCGCAAGTTGCTCGAAGGTGTGGTTGAAAACGGAACTGCCAGCCATTTAAAAAATCCTTTTTATCGTATTGCCGGTAAGACTGGAACAGCTCAGATAGCTCAGAATAATGCTGGTTATAACAAATCCAATTACAAGGCATCATTTGCGGGTTATTTCCCTGCCGACGACCCAAAATATTCCATGATAGTGGTTATCAATAACCCGCGGAAAGGATTGTATTACGGAGGTTCCATTGCTGGTCCTGTATTTAAAGAGGTTGCAGACAAGGTGTATTCCACCCGCCTTGATTTTTCTTCAAAACCAAGTGATACACTTAAAGTTGTTGCACCTTCATTGGCCAAAGGCTTCTCTAAAGAAATCCAATTGCTTTATAAATCCATGCATCTGCCACTTCCTGTGGAAGCAGAACAGTTTACCTGGGTTTCTATGAAAGCAACTGACAGCACTCAGGCAGTAAATTACATCGAAGCGTCTGAGGAAAAAATGCCCGACCTGAGAGGGATGGGAGCACGTGATGCCATATATCTGCTTGAATCTTCAGGAATCAAAGTGCAGTTTAACGGCAAAGGCAAGGTGAAAAAGCAATCGATACCGGCAGGATCAAAGCTGGTAAAAGGTAGTAAATGTATTATCGAACTCGGATAAAGCAAAAATGAACACACTCAAGGACATATTGTATCGTTGCAGTATAAAGCGTGTAAGCGGAAATACCGGTATGCCTATTTCCGGGATAATTTTTGATTCCCGTAAAGCAGCATCAGGGATTGTTTTTGTTGCTGTTAGAGGCACTCAGGCTGATGGGCATGATTTTATTCCTGAAGTTGCCAGCAAGGGTGTTGCTGCCATAGTTTGCGAAAAACTTCCCGATGCTCTGCATGAAGAGGTGACTTATGTTGAAGTGAGCGATAGTGCTGAAGCCCTGGCGATTATGGCCGGAAATTTTTACGGAAACCCATCTTCGAAACTAAACCTGGTTGGAATCACAGGAACCAACGGAAAAACGACTACAGCAACCCTGCTCTATAAACTTTTTCTGGAAGCAGGTTATAAAACCGGACTTATTTCAACTGTAAGGAATATGGTGAATTTAACTCCTGTTCCTTCAACTCATACCACTCCCGATCCGGTTAGTTTGAATGCCCTGCTTGACCAAATGGTGCAGGAAGGTTGTGAATTCTGCTTTATGGAAGTAAGCTCCCATGCTGTTGTTCAGCAAAGGGTAGCAGGTTTGGTGTTCAAAGGAGGTGTATTTACCAACCTTACCCATGATCACCTTGATTATCATAAAACTTTTGATGCCTATCTGAAAGCAAAGAAAACCTTTTTTGACGGACTTCCGGCATCAGCCTTTGCGATAACCAATATTGACGACCGCAATGGGTCGGTGATGGTGCAGAATACAAGGGCTGTTATTAAGACCCTGGCAGTAAAAAAGCAGGCTGATTTTCACTGCCGTATAATCGAAAATCATTTTGATGGCTTGCAGCTGAATATCAACGGGCGTGATGTATGGTGCAGGTTGGTAGGGAGCTTTAATGCCTATAACCTGCTCAGCATTTATGCTACTGCTGTGATGCTGGGTTTGCCTCAGGAAGAAGCCCTTACCGGGTTGAGCAAGCTAACTGCAGTAGATGGCAGGTTTGAATACATGAAATCTCCGTCGGGAATTACAGCCATAGTTGATTATGCTCATACTCCCGATGCTTTGCTGAATGTGATTTCAACCATAAACGATATAAGGGCAGGCAGCGGGCGGCTGATTACCGTGGTTGGTGCCGGCGGTAACCGCGACAAAACCAAACGGCCTGTAATGGCAAAGATAGCAGCCGAAAACAGCAATGTTACCATTCTTACTTCTGATAATCCGAGGTTTGAGAATCCCGACGATATTCTCATGGATATGGAAGCAGGAGTCAGCGCTGACAGGAGAAAACATGTACTGACCATCAGCGACCGCAAGCAGGCCATTCGCACTGCAGCCACATTGGCCGGGAACGGAGATATTATTCTTGTTGCAGGTAAAGGCCATGAAACTTATCAGGAAATAGCCGGGGTGAAACATCACTTCGATGATAGGGAAGAAGTGGCAAAGGCTTTGGAAATTAATTGGGGTGAAAACAAGTAAACGCAAGGCGTATGTTATACTATCTGTTTGATTATCTGGATAAAAGCATGGATTTCCCCGGGGCAGGGATGTTTCAGTACATCTCTTTCAGGGCTGCACTTGCTGTGATCACTTCGCTGGTAATCTCACTCATATTTGGTAAAAGCCTCATCAATTTCCTTAAAAGAAAGCTGGTTGGCGAAGTAGTCAGAGACCTTGGCCTTGAAGGTCAGAAAGAAAAGCAGGGAACTCCAACCATGGGCGGACTGATTATCCTGAGTGCCATCGTTATACCTACTCTTTTGTTTGCCAAGCTCAACAACATTTACATTATTTTAATACTCATTACCACTATCTGGCTAGGATTTATCGGGTTTCTTGACGACTATATCAAGGTTTTCAGAAACGACAAAAAAGGATTGGCCGGTAAGTTTAAAGTGTTGGGGCAGATTATCATTGGCCTGGTGGTGGGTCTCACCCTGTATTTCCACGAAGATGTGGTGATCAGGGAAAAAATAGTACAAACCAGCTCGTTCTCAGCAAGTGCGCCAAGCGAGTTTGAAAGGGTGGGCGACCACGGACAGCGTTTTGCAAGGCAGTCGTCGAAATCTACAAAAACCACCATACCCTTTCTCAAGAACAATGAACTGGACTATGCTGTATTTCTGAAACCATTTGGTGAAAAAGCCAGAAAGTATGCCTGGCTGATTTATGTTCCGGTGGTAATTCTGATCATAATATCGGTTTCTAACGGTGCAAATCTTACCGATGGCATTGATGGTCTGGCTACAGGTACAAGTGCTATTATCGGGGTAACTCTTGGTATACTGGCATGGGTGTCTGGTAACTTTGTTTTTGCTGACTACCTGAATATTATGTATTTGCCCGATACCGGGGAGCTGACCATTTTTGTTAGTGCTTTTGTTGGTGCATGTACCGGATTTTTGTGGTACAACACCTATCCGGCTCAGGTTTTTATGGGCGATACAGGATCTCTTGCCTTGGGAGGGGTAATCGCTGTGCTGGCCATTATGATCCGCAAGGAACTTCTCATTCCTATCCTTTGCGGGATATTTCTGGCTGAAAATCTTTCAGTTGTAATTCAGGTCAGCTATTTCAAACGCACCAAACGCAAATATGGTGAAGGCCGGCGAATTTTCAGAATGTCGCCCTTACATCATCATTTTCAAAAACTTGGCTATGCCGAGCCAAAAATTGTTCAGCGGTTCTTCATTGTAGGAATCATGCTGGCAGTAGCTACCATATTGACCTTAAAAATCAGGTAAGTCTTGAAAACAAACAACAAAATACTCGTATTGGGAGCCGGCGAAAGTGGAGTCGGTGCTGCTTTGCTGGCCAAAGCGCGCGGGTATAGTGTGTTTGTTAGTGACCGTGGACTTATCAAAGAAAAATACAAACATGAACTTCAGAACGCTCAGATTGAATTTGAGGAGGGAATACATGGCCGCAGCATTCTTGATGGAGTTGATGAAATTATAAAAAGCCCTGGTATACCTGATAATGCTGAAATAGTTGTAAATGCCGCAAAAGGAGGAATTCGCATAATCTCTGAGATCGAGTTTGCTGCCAGATTTACCAATGCAAAACTGATCTGCATAACCGGGAGCAACGGAAAAACCACAACCACTGCACTTACCGGACATATGCTGAAACATGGCGGGCTGAATGCATGTACTGCCGGAAACATCGGAAACAGTTTTGCCCGTGAAGTACTGGCAGGAAACTATGATTATTACAGTCTGGAACTGAGTAGTTTTCAATTAGACGGAATTGTTGATTTCAGGGCAGATGTCGCTGTATTGCTCAATATTACTCCCGATCACCTCGACCGATACGATTATAGTTTTGAAAAGTATGCCCGGTCGAAAATGAGAATTGCTTTAAATCAAAGACCTCAGGATGCATTTATCTGGTGTGCCGATGATGAAATGACCAGAAAAATGGTCGAAAATGCAAAATTGGTTCAGGAAACTTACAAAATCAGCCTTTTTGAAAAAGGGCATGAAGGCGCCTGGCTCGAAGATGAAACAATAGTATTTAACATAAAAGGGGAAAAGTTCACTATGACAATCGAAGAACTTGCTTTACAGGGTAAGCACAACATTCACAATTCCATGGCAGCATCCATAGCCAGTCATTTGGTAGGATTGCGCAAGGAAAGCATAAAGGAGAGCCTGAGTAATTTTGAAAACATTGCTCACCGGCTTGAATTTGTAGGCAATGTGCATGGCATTGAGTTTATTAACGATTCAAAAGCTACCAATGTTAATTCAGTATGGTGGGCGCTTAGCGAACAAAGCAGACCGGTTATATGGATTGCTGGCGGAATAAATAAGGGCAATGATTATACTAAATTGTATGAAGTCGTTGCACACAGGGTGAAGGCGCTGATTTGTCTGGGAACCGATAACCGGCACCTGATTGATGCTTTTACCGGTGTAATTCCGCATATTGACGAAGCTGGTTCTGCCCAGGAAGCTGTTAACAAAGCATACCTTCTGGCAAGAGATAATGATGTAGTGCTGCTTTCGCCTGCTTGCGCAAGTTTTGACCTTTTTGAAAATTACGAAGATCGTGGAAATCAGTTTAAAATGGCTGTTAAAGCGCTTTAAAAAAAATAAATGAAACAAATTCTCAGCAAAATAAAAGGCGACAGAGTGATTTGGGCAGTAGTGCTTCTGCTGTCAATATTCTCTTTGCTTGCTGTTTACAGTTCAACCGGAACACTGGCTTACAGGTATCAATCGGGTAATACCGAGCATTACCTTATCAGGCATCTGAGTATCTTGTTGCTGGGTTTTGTATTGATGTTTTTTGCTCACAAAGTAAGGTATAAATATTATGCCCGCATCTCACAGCTGGCACTATATATCTCAGTACCATTATTAGCTTACACACTCTTTTTTGGGACATCGATGAACGAAGCCAGTCGGTGGTATACTCTTCCTTTGATCAACATTACTTTTCAGCCTTCCGATTTCGCCAAACTCGCGCTCATTATTTACCTGGCGCGTCTGTTGGCAAAAAAGCAAGAGGAGATTGATGATTTTAAAAATGGATTTGTTGCAATTCTGTTGCCTGTTGTGATAATAACCCTGCTAATTCTGCCGGCAAATTTTTCAACCGCAGCGTTGATCTTTGCTACCTGCCTGGTGTTAATGTTCGTTGGGAGAGTCAGAATTAAATATCTTCTTATGCTTATGGGTGTGGGTATTGCTGCTTTCGCCATACTTATTGTTTTTGCTGTAAACTCTCCTAAATTAGGTGGCAGGTTTGGTACCTGGCAAGCAAGGATTGAGAGTTTCAGAAGCGGAGACAGCGAATCCAATTTTCAGGTTGAACAGGCAAAAATAGCGATAGCTACCGGAGGAATAGCAGGCAAAATGCCGGGCAATTCCACCCAGAAAAACTTTCTCCCTCATCCATACTCCGATTTTATTTTTGCCATAATTATTGAAGAATATGGGCTGATAGGAGGCAGCATTGTTGTTCTCTTATATTTGATATTAATGTACAGAGCGGTAAAGATTGTAATGAGAAGTCAGCGGAATTTTGCAGCTTTTCTAACTTTCGGAGTCGCATTCAGCCTGGTTTTTCAAGCTATGGTGAATATGATGGTTGCTGTAAATCTGCTTCCGGTTACCGGTCAAACGCTGCCATTGATAAGTATGGGCGGAACTTCAATATGGTTTACAAGTATTGCCATAGGTATAATACTCAGCGTTAGCCGAGAGATTGACGAAGCAGAGGAAGCCGCACTCAACGAGAAGACAAAATCACCACAACCACAAACCAAAGAAACAGAATATGCAACTGCCTGAAACAAGAATTATTATCAGTGGTGGCGGAACCGGAGGACATGTTTTTCCGGCTATTGCTATTGCTGATGCCATAAAAGCCATGAATCCTGAGGCTTCCATTCTGTTTGTAGGTGCTGAGGGTAAAATTGAAACAGAAAAAGTACCTGCTGCAGGGTATCCCATCAAAACATTATGGATAAGCGGTTTGCAGAGAAAACTTGCCTGGAGCAATCTTTTATTTCCTTTAAAGTTGATTTTGAGCACTTTAAAAGCCCGTAGAATTATAAAGGAGTTTAAGCCGTTGGTTGTGATAGGTGTAGGAGGATATGCCAGCGGGCCAACTGTAAAATCCGCAGCATCAATGAAGATACCCACCCTCATTCAGGAGCAGAACTCGTATCCGGGTATTACCAACAGAATGCTTGCCGGAAAAGCTCAGAAGATCTGTGTAGCTTATCCAGGCATGGAAAAATACTTTCCGGCCGGCAGGATTGTTCTCACCGGAAATCCAGTAAGGTCTGATATTGTTCATGCGGTTGCAAAAAAGGATGAATCCCTGCAGTTTTTTGGATTGAACCCGGTAAAACCTGTAATACTTGTTTTGGGGGGAAGTCTGGGCGCCAGAACAATCAATCACAGCATACATAAAGGGTTAAAGCAAATTTCAGATGCAGGAATTCAGCTAATCTGGCAAACCGGAAAAACATACTCTGAAGCTGCTGATGCTGCTTGCATTCCCTTCAGGGAATCGGGTATCAGAAACTTCTCTTTTATAACCCGCATGGATCTTGCCTATGCAGCTGCCGATGTTGTGGTGTCGAGGGCAGGTGCGCTTTCAGTTTCTGAGTTGTGTGTAACCGGTAAACCCGGCATCTTGGTGCCTTCGCCGAATGTAGCTGAAGATCATCAGACAAAAAATGCAATGGCTTTGGTAAGCAGAAATGCAGCCCTGATGATTCCTGATGCCGAAGCCGAAGCAAAGCTGCTGCCTGTTCTTATTGATCTGGTCTGGGACGAAATGAAGAAAGCTGAGCTTTCAAAAAATATCCTTCAGCTTGCAAAACCCTACGCAGCCACTGAGATTGCCAGGATTGTGAATGAAATTATCTTAAAAAAAAGTTAACATGAACATCATCCCGAAAACTGTTTACTTTCTTGGCATTGGCGGCATAGGCATGAGTGCCCTGGCCCGCTGGTTTCATGCAGCAGGCAGCGAAGTGTCGGGCTATGATAAAACTCCCACGGCATTGACTGAAAAGCTGCAGTCAGAAGGCATCCCGGTACATTACACCGACAGTCCTGAACTCATCCCTGCAAATGCCGGGCTTATAATTTACACACCTGCAATACCAAAGGATCTTAACGAATTTGTTTTTGCTTCCTCAGGTAAGTTTAACATCAGAAAAAGAGCCGAAGTCCTGGGCGATCTTACCAATAGCCGCAAAACCATTGCAGTTGCCGGGACTCATGGAAAAACAACAGTATCTACCATGATCTCGCACATCATGTATAACTCACATCTGGGCTGTACCTCATTTCTCGGCGGGATTTCAAAAAACTACGATTCCAACCTGCTGCTGATGCCCGAAAGTGAGTTTATGGTAGCTGAAGCCGACGAATTTGACCGTTCATTCCTGAAACTAACTCCCTGGCTGGCAATCATTACCTCTGCCGATGCCGACCACCTGGATATTTACAGCGACCATCAGGATTTGAAGAAATCGTTTTCTGAATTTACTTCAAAAGTTAAACCCGAGGGCTATCTTTTGATAAAACAGGGTTTAGGTCTAGAAGTCCTTTCACCGGAGGATGCGGGAGTTTTTACTTACGCACTTACAGCTCCTGCTGATTTTTATGCACAGAATCTGAGACTGGAAGCTCACCGTTATATTTACGATCTGGTTGTTCCCGAAGGAGTTATAAAAAATATTTCTCCTGAATTACCTGGCATGTTTAATGTTGAAAACAGTGTTGCAGCTGCTGCCTCAGCCTGGCTCAGCGGGGTGGAAGAGTCAGTAATCCGGGATTCCATTGGATCATTTTCGGGAGTTAAAAGGCGCTTCGATATCAGGGTGAACCGCCAGGGGATTTTATATATTGATGATTATGCGCATCATCCCGAAGAACTAAAGGCATGTATTACTTCGGTTAAAATGTTATTTCCCGGACGACACATAACAGGAGTTTTTCAGCCCCATCTGTTTACCCGCACCCGCGATTTTGCAAAAGGCTTCTCTGAAAGTCTATCTCTCCTTGACCGGGCCATTTTGCTCGACATTTACCCTGCCAGAGAAAAGCCGATTGAAGGTGTAACATCAGCAATGCTCTTGCCCGATATTACCAGCAAAGAGAAGATGCTCATCAGCAAGGAATCTCTTATCGGGAAAATCAAAAACTTAGATCTTGATATTCTGCTCACACTGGGGGCTGGAGATATTGATCAGCTGGTTGAGCCGATTGAAGATATGTTGAACCAAAATTCACAGCCATGAAAAGAATTTTGAATATAGCGCTGAAATTTATTTTGGTCACTGGTATTGTGTTGCTTTTTGTTTTTGCCAACAATAAACAGGAGCAGGTCATATGTCCTGAATTTGTTGTAGAGCTGAATTACGGGAGTGGCGATGCGCTGGTAAGCAGGTATTACATCAGGCAACTCGTAACCGAAAGCAAGATCAGAGTGAAAGGGCAGCCTCTGGGTTCAATACCGCTGGATAAAATCCATAAAGTCATTGCTGCAAGTCCTTTTGTGAAAGATGTGAATGTAAGCATGGATGTAAACGGGCTAGTAAGGGCAAATGTAAATCAGCGTGAGCCTATTGTCCGGATCATTGATGAAAACGGTAAACATTTTTACCTAGATCGCGATGGTTACCGCATTCCGTTGAGTCATGAATATCCGGCAAGGGTGGTAGTAGCGAACGGTAAAATTAACTCTGACCGGAAGAGTAGTAATAGTAAACTTAAAACTGAACAAATCACTTATAAAAACCTTTCCCCTGACCTGCAGAAAGTCTATAAGACAGCCAGCTACCTGCAACGTGATGAATTTTTAAAAGCTCTTGCAGAACAGATTTACCTCGACCATTACGGGGAGATTGAACTTATTCCCAAAATTGGAGATTATACAATTTTGGTAGGTGACACTACATTGTTTAGTGAAAAATTTGAAAAGCTGAAAGCTTTTTATTCCGTGGGAAACAGTAAGCTGTTAAGTGCTGAATACAAGACAGTTAACCTGAAATACCGCGATCAGATTGTTTGTAAAAAATAAACCAAAAAATATGAAACCCTCTGAAATAGTTGTCGGATTAGACATAGGCACAACCAAGATTGCTGCTATTGTTGGCCGCAGGAACGAAAACGGAAAGATTGAAATCCTTGGCTTCGGAAAAACAGAGTCTATAGGTGTTAAACGTGGTGTTGTCGCCAACATTGACGATACGGTAAAAAGTATTATCACTGCAGTAAAAGAAGCAGAAAACACTTCGCAGACAGATATTGCAACCGTTAACGTTGGGATTGCGGGACAGCATATCAAGAGCATTCAATACAGGGGCTCAGTTATACGAACCAACAGCGAGCTGGAAATCAGTCAGGGCGATATTGATAATCTAACCGACAATATGTACAAACTGGCCATGAATCCGGGCGAAGAGATCATTGATGTAATTCCACAGGAATACACCATTGACGGAGAAAGTGGTATAAAACATCCCAAAGGAATGCTTGGCCATCAGCTGGAAGCCAACTTTCACATAATTACCGGTCAGACCATGGCTGCGCGTAACATATTCAAATGTGTGAAAAAAGCTTCGATAGAGGTAGATTCACTTGTGCTGGAACCTCTGGCTTCGGCAGAAGCTGTGCTGAGCGAAGAGGAGAAAGAAGCCGGTGTGGTGCTTGTGGATATTGGCGGAGGTACCACTGATATTGCCATTTTTCAGGATGGCATCATCAGGCATACTGCTGTAATTCCTTTTGGCGGAGATATCATTACCGAAGACATCAAGGAAGGCTGCACCATCATTAAAAAACATGCCGAGGATCTTAAGGTAAAGTTTGGTTCAGCGCTCGCCAGCGAAAACCGCGATGAAGAAGTGGTGGCCATTCCCGGATTAAGGGGGAGACCTCCCAAAGAAATCACCCTTAAAAATCTCGCCTCTATCATTCAGGCCAGAATGGAAGAAATCATCGAACATGTTTACTTCGAAATCAAGAATTCGGGCTACGAAAAAAAACTTATTGCAGGCATTGTACTTACTGGTGGAGGTGCTCAAATGAAGCACATCACCCAGCTTACCGAATTTATTACAGGTATGGATACCCGGATTGGTTATCCCAACGAACATCTTGCTCCGGGCTTGCCCGAAGAGATGGGAAGCCCGATGTATGCAACGGGTATTGGATTGGTTATCATAGGGTTAAACCGACTTGAAAAAGAAACTAAAAAAGTTGAGAAGCCCGAAAAAGGTACCACAAAACCTCAGCGTTCCTCATTCTTTTCCATCATTAAAAACTTCTTTGACGAGGAAGGTGTTAGTTAAGATATTAACAGTTGGCCTGTTGATAAATTCCCCGCCAAACCTGACTTTTAAACTTTTTAATCAATTAATTTAGGAGATCGAAAAATGCCAGATATGCTCAAATTTGACTTGCCCAAAAATCAGTCATCAATCATTAAAGTGATAGGTGTAGGAGGTGGTGGCAGCAATGCAGTTACCCATATGTTCAAACAAGGAATCCGCGGTGTGGATTTCATGATTTGCAACACCGATTGCCAGGCTCTTGATACAAGCCCGGTTCCCCTCAAAATCCAACTGGGAAACAAAGGCCTGGGTGCCGGTTCTATTCCTCAGGTTGGCCGCGAAGCCGCCACTGAAAACATTGATGAGATCAGAAAAATACTTGAGAGCAATACCAAAATGGTTTTCATAACCGCAGGTATGGGCGGAGGTACCGGTACAGGTGCAGCCCCCGTTATTGCTTCTCTTGCCCGTGAACTGGGAATCCTCACTGTAGGAATTGTTACACTGCCTTTCTCTTTCGAAGGGAGGAAACGTACGCAGCAAGCCCAGGCTGGTATAGAAGAACTGAGAAAATCGGTAGATACCCTGCTTATCATTTGTAACGATAAGCTCAGAGAGCTCGAAGGTGATCTTAAATTGTCGGAAGCCTTTAATAAAGCCGACAATATACTTACTGTTGCAGCCAAAGGTATTGCTGAGATTATTACCGTAACCGGTTACATCAACGTTGACTTTGAGGATGTAAAAACCGTTATGAAGGACAGCGGTAAAGCCATAATGGGTTCAGGAATGGCTTCGGGCGAGAACCGCGCTCTTGAAGCAGTGCAGGAGGCTATGAGTTCACCGCTGCTCGACGATGCCAACATTCGCGGAGCAAGCAATATTTTGCTTTACATATCTTCAGGAAGCGAAGAAATTACGCTCGACGAAGTAATGGAAATTACCGATTATATTCAGCATGAAGCAGGCTCTTCAGCAGATATTATCTGGGGCAATGGCACCGATGAAACGCTGGGCGATAAAATAAGCATTACACTGATTGCCACAGGATTTGATTCGAGCACCAACCGAAAAAATGAGCCGGGAAAGCCTGAAGTAATAGTGCATAAACTTGATTCAGATGTGAATAAGCCTGCACTTCAGCAAACTCCTTCAAATCAGCCGGCTACTAAACCAGCTCCTGCCCCTCTGGAAGAGATTACACTAATCAGCAAAGCTCAGCCAGTACAGGAACAGCCTGCAAAGCCTGAGCCAGTAGCCGAACGCACTGAAGTTGCTGAACCTCAGCGGACTTTTACATTCGAAATTTCAAAAAATGCAGAGCCTGTTGTCTCCAGCCAACCTGATGAAAACAAACCATCGGCAGGTTTCAGCGCCATTCCTGTTAAAACTGAAAAAGAGAAAGCGCCGGGTTTCGATTTTCTGAAGAGTTTCAGGTCGGATGACGACGGAAACTCCAACGAGGAACTCAAAGCCAAACAGGAAGAAGTTGCCAACGACCGTTTTGCCCGCATGAGGGACATGAGTTACAAAATTGCGACTTCCGAAGGACTCACCGAACTCGAATCTCAGCCCGCTTATCTGCGTAAAAAGGTTGAATTGAAAGATGCTCCTGCTTCTGATTCTTCTGAGGTTTCCAGATATACACTCTTTAAATCAGAGGGTAATAATGTAGAAATCAGACAGAATAACTCTTTCTTGCATGATAATGTTGACTAAAACTTACCTGAAATGAGTTTGACAGAAAAGATAAATGAAGACATAAAAAAAGCCATGCTTGCCCGCGAAAAGGACAAACTTGAGGCTTTAAGGGCTGTAAAATCAGCTTTGTTGCTTGCAATGACCAGCGAAGGCGGAGGAGAAGTGAATGAAGAAACTGAAATTAAACTTCTTCAGAAACTTGTAAAGCAAAGACGCGAAACAGCAACAATCTATGCCGGACAAAACAGACCCGACCTGGCTGAAGTGGAAAATTTTCAGGCTGAAATCATTTCTGCTTACCTTCCTGCACAATTGGGAGAGGAGGAGTTAAAACCTTTGATCAGTGAAATTATTTCCGAAACCGGAGCAAGCGGAATTAAAGATATGGGAAAGGTGATGGCTGCCGCTTCAGCAAAATTCGCCGGAAAAGCTGACAATAAAACCATTTCAAATATTGTAAAGCAACTTCTCTCCTGATTCACTGATAACAACTTGCTAAAATCTCCGGGGCTGTAAATCTGTTGGTTACAGCCCTTTTTTATCAGGTTTCTAAAAAAGGTATGAAGTACTATAATGCTATATTTAAAATTTAGAACTCTTCTATATAACATTGTATTATTCATATAATCAATGAAATATGAATCAGATTGGTTGTTAATTTGGTGTTATAGTTATTGATGTCAATCTTTACTTTAATTTATTTTAATCTGTATGAAAGAATATTTCCATATTTTCATGCCTTCATTCTGCAACCTCATGTATTGAAACTATTTATTTAACAATCCATATCAACAAACAAATGAGAACACTTTTCCTTACTTTTATCTTAGCTACAATTTGTAGTGTTACCTTTTCACAGAAAAATGCCATCAAATTTGGTAAAATTGACCCGGAATTGCTAAAAATGACAAAATGCGAACTTGATAGTTCAGCAGGTGCGATGATTGTTAGCGATCTTGGAGATATTTATATTGATTATGATGATCTCTCAGGCTTCAGAATTAATATGAAAAGGCATTTGCGTGTCAAGATTTTTAATTCCACTGCTTTTGAACTTGCAAAATTCAAGCTGATGGGTTATAAATCAGGAAATCTTGAAGAAAAATATACCCGTATTAAAGCTGCCTCCTATAACCTTGATGCCTCCGGTAAAATGGAGACCACAGAACTCAGCAAAGACAATATTTTTACCGACCGCATCAGCAACAAGGAAAAGAGCTATAATTTCTCAGTTCCCAACATTAAGGAAGGAACTGTTTTTGAGGTAGAGTATACGCTTACATCTGAGTTATTCTGGCAGTTGCCCGACTGGGATTTCCAAACCAATTACCCAACCCTGCTCAGTGAACTTAATGTTGCTGTTCCCGAATATTTTAAATACAAAAGGCAGATGCGGGGATATATATCGCCCACATCTACTGATTCCAAAATTAATAATCGCTCTATCGTGTTCAGAGACGGCAGTTATTCTGAAGCTGTTGTCTATTCGGAATATGCTGATAAATATGTGTTTAAGAATGTGCCTGCTCTATACGAAGAGCCATATATGAACGACATAAGCAATTATACTGCGGCAATCGAATTTGAACTAGCTGCAATACAGTTCCCTCGTAATTTTAAAGATTATTCCTCTACCTGGGAAAAAATTGCAAGATTGTTATGGGAGGAAGAAGATTTTGGATTGCAGTTAAAGCGGGGCTGTCCGCTGAAAAAGGAAGCCGAATTGCTGAAAATGACTATTTCCGACCCTAAGCAACGTATGATTGCTGCTCACGAGTTAATTCGTAATTCAGTGAAGTACGATGGAAGAAACGGTATTTATACCAGCAAGTCGCTCAATAAAGTGTGGGATGAAAAGACAGGGAAGTCTGCTGATATTAATTTACTTCTGATCTCCTTCCTCAATGAATGTGATATAGTAACCCATCCGGTGATTCTCAGTACCAGAAAAAATGGCATTATCAATCCGGCGCAAATCATGCTTTCGAAGTTTAATTATGTAATAGCCGAAGCTATTATTGACAGTACAACGATTCTGCTTGATGCCACCGACAAAAACCTAAGCTGGAATATTATCCCTGAAGCATGTCAAAACGGAAAAGGCAGGCGGGTATCGCGCGATGATTATTTCAATGACTGGGTAGAACTGAATGGAAAAACTCCTAATGAGAAAACTTACTTTAATCAGGTAAAACTTGATTCATTAGGTAATATCAAAGGGAATTTCAGCCTGATGTATTCCGAGTTACTGGCTGTTGATGCTGCAGAAGAAATCAGAAATTCAAGTACCGAGGAAGAGTACATCAACGAAATTGAAACCTCTTTCACAGGTATGTATATTGATAACTACACGATTGAAAATCTTTCTGACAGAACTCAGCCTTTGTACATAAAGATGGACGGAGGATTTAAACACAACATTGATGGAACTGTAAAGGATGTTATTTATTTCAATCCGGGTATGGGTATGCTGATTGATGAGAATCCTTTTAAAGCAGAAGCCAGGGTATACCCAATTGACTTTATACGCCCGATGGCCAATAAGGTAATATGTATGATCACTATTCCCGATGGATACGAAGTTGCCGAATTGCCCAAAAATATAAATCTTGGAATGAGCGAAAGAAAAGGATCATACAGGTACAGTGTAGTTGTGAATGGTAACACCATTCAGCTTAGTGCAACGCTAAGCATCAATACCCCTCTCATTACTTTTGATAATTATGAGGAAATCAGGGAATTGTATAACAGAATCGTTGCTAAAAACAACGAAATGGTGGTGCTGAAAAAGATATAATGATGAAAACAACGATCAGAAACTTATTTTTCATTCTTCTGCATTTGTGCTCTTTTCCTGCTTTGGCGCAAAACTATGCTGTTTCTCTTATTCCTGCAGAATTGCTGAAAGGTGCCAATTCGGTGATAAGGGAAGATAAGGTAAGCTATACCATAAACTCTGAAAGGGAAGTAGTTAAACAGAGAACCTTTGCAATAACTATTCTTAACCAAAAAGCAGACGACCTGGCAGTAGTGCTTGTTACTTACAAAACTAACGAGAAAATCAATCTTGGAAACATTGTGATTTATGATGCCTCTGGAAAGAAGATTAAAACAGCAAAGTCTTCCGATATCATCGACAGGAGTTATGTGGACAACATGTCTTTGTACACCGATTTGAGATTCAAATTCTCAAAAGCAGTTGCTTCTTCACACCCCTACACCCTGATGTACAGCTACGAGATAAAGACCCCCAACCTATATGTAATTGATAATTTTCAACCATATTCATCTGATAATCAATCGGTACAATATGCTGAAATTTCAGTCACAAACAATACAGATATTGGCTTGCATGTTTCTGTAGGTGGTGAAAATAAACCCCTGATCAACAATCCGGATGCCAAAACAACTGTGTGGACATACAAAAAACTACAGCCTCTGAGTTATGAGCCTTTTTCGCCCAATTCCCATGAGGTAGTTCCGTCAGTTTTTATTTCTCCTGACCAATTGTATTATTCAGGATACCAGGGATCTGCTGCCACCTGGGCAGATTATGGTGAATGGAAATCTGAGTTATTAAAAGGGAGAGATCAGCTGCCAGTTTCTTCGCATCAAAAATATATACAATTAACAGCCGGATGCAGTTCTAAAGCCGAGAAAGTTCGCAAATTATATAAACATTTGCAATCAACCACACATTACATAAGTATCTCGACAGATATTGGTGGTATACAACCACATGCTGCAGCAGATGTTGAAAAGTTAGGTTATGGTGACTGTAAAGACCTGAGCAACTATATGGTTGCAATGCTTAATGCTGTTGGAATAGAAGCATACTATACTGCTATTAAATCCGGCAGAGGTAAATATCAGTTTTTTATGGATCATCCAGGGCACCAGTCTAATCATATTATTGTTTGTGTCCCTTTAGAAAATGACACCATTTGGCTGGAATGCACCAACCAGGAGATACCGTTTGGTTATGTTGGTAGTGGAATTGACAACAGATATGCTTTGGTTTTGGATGGGAAGGAGTCCAGGGTGGTTAAAACTCCTCACTTCTCTGAAAAAAATAACCGGTTGACCTCAAACTTCAAACTGGAAATTATAGGGAGTGATGCAGTATTGACCGGTAAACTCGGATTTGAAGGTTTATTTGCCGGGATTCCAGCTCAGGTGTCCCGTCAAACCACTCATGATCAACATCAATGGGTAATTGAAAATCTTGAAATCAGGAATTTTAACTTAGCAAATCATCAGTTCAACATTTTCGATCTTGATAAAGTCTGTGTCAATATTGAATTAACAGCAGGCATACCCGGGTTATTTGCTGAAAATGCGGGGCGTATATATTTGGCTATGAATATGAACAACAAGATTCAGGTACCTGAAAAGGTAAGAAACCGGAAATTCCCGCTGGTACTTGATCGGCCCTTCACTCAGGTGGATACAGTTTCCATTGTCCTGCCACAGGGTATTGTTCCTGAAATGTTACCCGAGGCCAAACTTACCGATCCTGATTTTGGCTATTATTCAATGAAAACAACACAGCATCACGGAGAAATTATTTGTATAAGAGAGTTCTGTCTTAAAGAAGGAAGATTTCCTGCTGAGCGGTACAAAGACTTTCAGGCATTTATGCAAAATGTTTCCATTGCCGATAGTAAGCAGCTTGTTTTAAAAAGGGAATAAAAAAAGGCCGGTTTAACCGGCCCTTTTTATTAAAGAAGTGTTGTTATGCGCCAAGCATAAACCTTTTGAAAGCTGAAACAGTCAGATCTTTGTTAAGCTTTTTCAGGTATTCAGCAACTGTGAGTTTGTTATCGCGAACAAATTCCTGATTGAGCAAGGTGCTTTCTTTGTAGAACTTATTAAGTTTACCCAAAGCAATTTTCTCAACCATTTCTTCAGGTTTGCCTTCCAAGCGGGCTTGTTCTTTACCGATTTCGATTTCACGTTCAATGGTTTCGGCAGGAACATCGTCCTTGTCAATAGCTACAGGAGCCATAGCTGCAATCTGCATAGCTACTTCATGGCCAGCCTGATCAATACCGTCAACATCAGCTATGTTAAGACCGAGAATGGTAGCAAGGCGGTTACCAGGATGATTGTAGGCGAAAACGCGGCCCGAACGGATTACCTCAAAGTGGGCAAGTTCCATTTTTTCACCGGTTTTACCAACCATTTCGGTAATGTTGTCTTCAACATTGCGGCCATTGATATCAAGAGCCTTAAATTCTTCGATTGAAGAAGGCTGATGTTCAATTGCTTTAGCCAGCAACATATTGGCGAAGTCAACAAATTCCTGATTTTTTGCAACAAAATCGGTTTCGCAATTGAGCATGTAGATTACTGCGTAATCTTTAGCATCATTGGTACCTGCGATAACAATACCTTCGTTGGCATCTTTATCAGCTCTTTTGGTTGCAAGTTTCTGTCCTTTTTTACGCAGATAATCAATTGCTTTTTCAAAGTCGCCATCATTTTCCTGAAGTGCTTTTTTGCAATCCATCATACCTGCACCAGTCATCTGGCGAAGTTTATTTACATCAGCAGCAGTTATATTTGCCATAGTTGTATGCTGTTAGAGTTTTGTTTAAATTATTTGCGTGGGCCAGCACCTGGCTTTTTGCCAAGTGGCTTGCGTGCTCCTGGTTTGCGTGGGCGGCCATCATCAGTACCTTCGCCACTTCCGGCCTGTTTTGAACGGAGGCGTTCTTTTCTGGCAATGGTATCCTCATCGTCATCCTCGTCAATATCAAGATCTGCATCGTATCCACCTGCAGCACCTTCTTCGCGTTCTTCATCACGTTTGTCGCGATCAATTTTGCGCTCCATAAGTCCTTCTTCAATAGCCTGAATCATTTTGCTGATAATCAGCGAAATTGATTTCGAAGCATCGTCGTTGGCAGGAATCGGGAAATCTACCAGGTTAGGATCTGAATTGGTATCAACAATTGCAAAAGTGGGGATATTGAGTTTTTTTGCTTCAGCAACCGCGATGTGCTCTTTTACGATATCAACTACAAAAAGTGCAGCAGGCAGGCGGCTGAGGTCAGCGATTGAACCGAGGTTCTTTTCAAGTTTGGCACGTTCGCGGGCAATCTGAAGGCGCTCTCTTTTTGAAATGCTTTCAAAACTTGAGCTGGTCATCAGTTTGTCAATTGATGACATTTTGCGAACTGCTTTACGTATAGTTGCAAAGTTGGTGAGCATTCCACCAGGCCAGCGCTCAGTAACATAAGGCATGCCTACACCCTTAACATGGTCGGCAACTATTTCCTTAGCCTGTTTTTTGGTAGCAACAAAAAGTACCTTTTTGCCTGATTTGGTAATCTGCTTCATTGCAGCAGCCGCTTCGTCAATCTTGGCGATGGTTTTGTAAAGGTCAATAATATGAATACCGTTGCGCTCCATAAAGATATAGGGAGCCATGTTCGGGTTCCATTTGCGTTTGAGGTGCCCGAAATGTGAACCGGCATCCAGTAATTCTTCAAAAGTTGTTCTTGCCATTTAAATTTTTGTTAATTGTTTACATTCTGTCAAAATCAATCACCGGGTAGCTCTGTTATGTGGCTGTTGAGCTGTGCAGAGGTCCCGGCAATTTAGATACTAAACACCATTCAGTATTAACGTTTGCTGAACTGGAATTTCTTACGGGCTTTTTTCTGTCCCGGTTTTTTCCTTTCAACCATACGGGGATCTCTGCGAAGAAGTCCTTTTGACTTCAGCGGAGGGCGATTCTCGGGGTTGAGTTCGCAAAGTGCCTTTGAAATTGCAAGGCGAAGAGCTTCGGCCTGTCCGGTAATTCCACCGCCGTCGAGGTTGGCTTTTATGTCATATTTTCCTAATGCATCGGCTATTTCGAGCGATTGGGTTACAACATACTGAAGTGTACCTGTAGGAAAATATTCTTTGTAATCCCTGCCATTAATGGTAATACTTCCATTGCCATCCTTGAGGTATATACGGGCTACAGCAGTTTTGCGCCTGCCAAGAGCGTTGATAACTTCCATGTTTATTTCAATGAGTTAAGGTTAATCAATTTAGGTTGCTGAGCCTGATGAGGATGCTCTGAACCTACATACACTTTCAGGTTGCGATACAAGGCATCGCCCAGTTTGTTGCTGGGAAGCATTCCTCTTACAGCATGCTCAATGATACGCTCGGGGAATTTTTGCAAAAGCTCCCAGGGAGTGGTAAAACGCTGTCCACCAGGGTAGCCTGTATGACGTACATACACCTTCTCAGTGAGTTTTTTGCCCGTGAGCTTAATCTTCTCTGCATTGATTACTATTACATAGTCGCCGCAATCCAGATTGGGAGTGTAATTGGTTTTGTACTTGCCCCTGATCAGATTGGCAACTTTGCTAGAAAGGCGACCCAGAGTCTGTCCTTCTGCATCAACCAACACCCAGTTCTTCTGAATGTTATCGGGTGTGGCCGACAAAGTTTTATAACTTAATGTGTTCATTTTTTTGATGAATTATTGATTGAAAAACAATAAAACCGGTCGCTAAGTTTAATGATCACGGGCATGAAAATCAAAATCTTACGACTGCGCCCCCTAAGATTGGCAAATCCATCTGAATCAGGTTACGGCCATTAACAGACACACTTACCCCTTAAAAAGGGGTGCAAAGGTAGAGGTATTTTTTTGATTTAACAAATTTGTAAACAATTAATTGTTGATAAATTTCAGTCCATTTTTCCCCATACCTTTCTTCGCCTTCTGTTAGCCGTATTCTTATTACCTTTGCCCCCTCAAGTTTACTATTATGTCAATCGAAGTCAGAAACATTTCAAAGCGCTATGGCGATCAGCTGGCGCTTAATGATGTGAGTTTTTCTATAAAGCAAGGTGAAATAGTTGGTTTCCTGGGGCCTAATGGTGCAGGCAAATCTACCATGATGAAAATCCTTACCTGTTTTATTCCTCCCTCCGGCGGAAGTGCATTGGTGTGCGGACATGATGTGGGAGAGGAATCGCTTGAAGTACGGAAAAAAGTTGGCTATCTCCCCGAAAATAACCCGTTGTATACAGATATGTATATCAGCGAATACCTTGAATTTGTAGCCGGAATTCATAATCTGGGCCGGAATGCAGCCAAAAGGGTAAAGGAAATGATTGATATTACAGGGCTTGGGCACGAGCGAAGAAAAAAGATCGGTGCACTCTCAAAGGGTTACCGCCAAAGGGTGGGATTGGCTCAGGCACTGATTCATGATCCGGAAGTCCTTATTCTGGATGAGCCTACTTCGGGCCTAGACCCGAATCAGCTGGTTGAAATCCGCAATCTTATCGCAGAAATCGGCCGGCGCAAAACAGTGATGCTCTCATCGCATATTATGCAGGAAGTGGAGGCCATGTGCAGCAGAGCTATAATTATTAACTTCGGTAAAATTGTTGCCGACGACTCCACCGGGCATCTGCTCTCTGCAAATCAAAATTCTGAAATTATTCTGGTTGAGTTTGATCACGCTGTACAACCCGAAGATTTAAAGAAAATTAAAGGAGTGATTCATGCAGTGTCTGTTTCGGGTAATGTTTTTCAGGTGGAAGCAGGAACCGAAGCCGATGTTCGCCCCGAATTGTTCCGTTTTGCCGTTGATAAAGGTATTGCTGTACTTTCCATGCAAAAGCAGAGCAGCAGGCTCGAAGATGTTTTCCAGCAGCTTACACGCAAATAGTTTTCAGGCAATTAACCTATTTGTTTGGCTTGGATTTTGACCGGGCAGGATTGCAGAAACAATTCCCTGCAAAACCATACTTTGTGATTTGCTGTTAACAGAGCAGATTCCATTTTTGGAGTAGCTACTATGAAAAATGGGATTCTTTTATGAAAACCATATAACAAAAGAAATATCTGCGCGATAAAAATGCGGATTAAGAAGCAGAATCACATGGCTAATTTTAAAATTGGCCCGCATTCAAGGGGCTAATCGGACAATTTTTATGTACAAAACCAAGTGAAATCAAGGGCATCCAGCAACTTTAGTTTTTCGCCTGATGGGGTTACAATGCTAATAGCTACTGAATGAATTTAAATACTGCTTGTTAACTAGTATTGTCAATACAAAAAAACGTATTTAACCATTATGATTTTACCTCGCTGTTCTCACCAGCATTCTTTTCTTTAAGTTTAAAGATATCAGCCAGGAGATAACCCATGGCAGCGCCCCATAAAACACTCATGTAGGGATTTGAAGTAATGGCACAGCCGCCTGAGTTGCAGCCTATCAAGCGGTAATACAAAAAGCCGCCAAGTGCACCCAGCAAAAGGCCAGCTAAATTCTTTACAGTGTTTCTCGAGGTAATCCAGGTTTTCATTTTGACGGCAAGATCGTTGCCTTTTGGTGAAGTTGACATACTTTTTATTTAAATATTTCGATGTGTGAATATCAACAATAATGCCATTACTATGTTCAACAGCTTATTGTCAGTGGAAATACACCAGGGTTACTCCATGGCCACCTCTTTCAAGGCTTTCATCTTCATATTTTACAACTTCCTGCACATCGCGCAGATAGGAGTGAAGCAGATTGCGCAACACACCATCGCCTTTGCCATGTAGTATCCGTACCTCATTTACTCTCAGCAGTATAGCCTGATCAATGTATCGGGCAATCATTTCTTTGGCTTCCTCAGCTTTTTTGCCGCGTATGTCAATTGACATTTTAAAGTCAGCCATTTTGTCATTCAGCTGATGAATAACTCCTGTACCTGGCTTACTAAACCTTTGATTAGCCTCCCAGGTTCTGATTTCGGCTCTGCCGGCTGCCACAATTTTATCGGTGGTGGTGCGCAACTTAACAGACCCAAAGTAAACAGTAACCTGTTTGCCTTTAATCTCTTCAATGCGGCCAATGGATTCCTGGCCTTCCATTTTAACAAAACTTCCTTTTTTGAGCGGACCCTGAGGTTCTGAATCTTTAACTTTGTCTGGATTTTCGGTGCTGAGCAGGGGAGGGGTTACACTTAATTCATCTATTGACTCAGCAAAATCTTCTTTGGCAGCATCAATTTTTTCGCGAAGTTGTTTTACCACTTCTTTACGTGCGTCTGCTTCTTTTATCTCTCGTATGGTATTCTCAATCAAGCGGTTGCTGTTGTCTAAAAGCTCCTTGGCTTTAATTTTTGCCTCTTTGAGCATTTCGTTGCGCCTGGTTTCCAGATCATGCAACAGTTTTTCATAACGTGCAACCAGGTTGGCCAGGGTATCATCAGCAGCTTTCAAGTCGGCTTTTTTTTGCTCGATGTATTTTTTATCTACTTCAAGCTGTGCAAGTTGCTTTTCAAAATCAAGCTGACTCTGACTTATTTTTGAAGATGCTACATTGAGCAAATCCTCGGGGAAACCAATCTTTCTGGCAATCTCAAAAGCAAATGAACTTCCGGGTTTGCCGGGGCTGAGTTTAAAAAGTGGTTGCATGGCGTGCGTATCGTAAAGCATAGCAGCATTAAAAATGCCATCAAACTTATCAGCCATTAGTTTCAGGTTGGTGTAATGGGTAGTGATAACCCCAAAACATCCTTTTTGATGAAGGCTTCCCAGGGATGCTTCAGCCATTGCTCCGCCGAGTTGGGGTTCGGTACCGGCGCCAAACTCATCAATCAGTATCAACGTATTTTGGTCGGCATTTTCAATAAAATGCCTGATGTGAATCAAATGAGAGCTGTAGGTACTCAGGTCGTTCTCAAGTGATTGTTCATCGCCGATTTCCAGGAAAATTTTAGAAAATAACCCGGCTTTGGAATCGCTGCTTACAGGTATGAGTAAACCGCATTGCAGCATATATTGTAATAGTGCTGCAGTCTTAAGGCATACTGATTTCCCTCCGGCGTTGGGTCCGCTGATTACCATGATTCGGTTGGTACTATCCAGAGAGATGTCCTGATCAACAATCTTTCTACCCTGTTGCTTAAGGCTGAGCATGAGCAGTGGGTGTATGGCTTTTCGCCATTCAATCAGCGGATTTTGAACAAGTTCCGGCTTAACAGCATCTATTTCTATGGCCAGCATTGCTTTGGCTCTTATGAAATCAATCTCACCCAGGAAAAGGTAATAATCACCCAGATTATCGGCATATGGCCTCAGAAAATTGGCAAATTCAATGAGTATTCGCGTAATTTCCTGTTTTTCTTCAACCTTAAGATTCTGAATTTCGTTGTTGATTTCAAATACTTCAGCAGGTTCTACATAAACTGTCTGCCCGGTTGCAGAGGTATCGTGAACAAATCCGCTTAGTTTCCGCTTGTTGGATGCAGGGAGCGGAATGACCAGGCGCCCGTTGCGTATGGTAAGGCTGGTATCTTCCTGCAGAATTCCTGCTTTGCGCGATTCCGACATAATCTGGTTGATGCGTTTGTCAACACCAGATGATTTTTTGCCGATTTCTTTTCTTAGATTGAATAATTTTTCGCTGGCTTTGTCCCTGATTTCTGACTTTTCGTCGAGCAGGCGATCAATTTCGGTAATGATTGACTGCTCAGGCAGGGGCAGATTTCCGATTGCCTTTAGTTGTGGATAATCTTCTGATTTCAGCCGGTTAAGGTACTTGATGATTTCAGTAATTGCAATGAGTGAAAGCCTGAGTTCGGCCATGGATTCTGTATCCAGAAAAGTGCCCGGAAGTTTTATTCGTGAGAGTTCAGCGCTTAGGTCGTAATAATCCTGTGCCGGGAAATTTCCTATAAATCTTTGAATATAAACCATTTCGGCCACTTGTCCGGTAAGTTTGCCTATGGTTTCATAATCGGCACTGAAAGCAACAGATTCAGCCAAACTTTTTCCTGGAATACTAAGGCAGCGGCTTTTGAGCATTTGCCGGATCTGATTGAATCCGGTCTTTAATTCAAAACTATCGGGATAAATCACTTGATTTTTTTTGCAAAAATATGGATTAAACAGATTGCCTTTTGTGACTTTTAGCTGAACGGGTTTTATTCGCAAATGCCATCCTGTAAATGAGTATCAATGAATAAGGCAGCGAAATCATGAGAATAAGCATAAAAATCAGATTAAGCCAGATGGGTTTGATGAAGGTCATTGGGCTGTAATCGCCAATGGTTACATATGCTGCCCAGTAATAAGGATGTGATTTCAGCATATCGCCTTCCGATAGCATATCTAATTTTGCCTGTCTTAGCGCCTCATCTTTTGGAAGTCCTTTGTTCAGGTATTTATAAAAACTGTTTACCACCTGTGCACTTGCCTGATCCTCAACCGACCACATGGTCATTACTATTCCGGGAACCCCGGCATATATAAATCCGCGGGCAAGGTTCATAATGCCTTCACCTTTCAGTAACTTACCCGTGCCGGTATTACAGGCGCTGAGCACAGCCAGTCCGGCATTGAGATCCATTCCAAACAATTCATAGGTGTTGAGCATACCGTCTTCAATACTGTCGCCATCCTGATAAAAGACCAGTTTTGAGAGCATGGGCTTTTCATTATTAATAAGGGTATGCATGGCAAAATGCAAAATATTGTATTCTGATGCCTTGTTTTTGAAAGATTTTTCAGTGGCTTCATCTCCCACCAGTGACTTTCCGGTGAGGACTTTGCGAATTTCTTTGATTTCATCCTCAACACCGGGTATTGGAAGCAGATAAACGGTATTTCCGCTTTCATCCAGAAAACCATCTTCCTCCAGGTTGGTAAGATTGGTATATGAAGGCGCCATGGCGAGAAGATTTCGAACGGGTTTCCGGTTGTTGCGCTGAAGATCAGAGAATTGAAGCGATGCAGAAGCTCCGTAACTGATAACATAATCATATATCAGATATGGAAGTTTCCTGAAATTCATCGTTGTGGAATCCGCTGGAGAGCTTAGCAACATTTCAAAGGAAATGTATCCGATTTCACCGTCGGGGATGATGATGAGTTTTTTATTTGAGTTTAGTTTTTCAACAGGCTTTAGCAGGTCGGAATATAATGCGTATGCAGCATTGGAATAGTTGAGGTAGTCATCCATGCCGGGACTCATCAGGTTATCGGCATTGGTGGCTGAGACCAGTGTAAGAATATTTTTCCTGAAGTTATTGTCAATTCGGTGCGACTCCACCGCAAATTTGTTTTTGCTTATCACGAAAATATAAACCATGGTATCGGCTAAAGCATATTCAATAAGGGTTCTGTCCTGGTCGAGATTTTGCTGAATTTTCGCAATTTCAAGCACATTTTCTTTGTACTTGAGGTTGTAATAATCGGGATAAACCTTTTCCAGCACATTGATCAGGCTGTCGTACCGGGTTTGGATTTTGAATGAAAGCGATTCCCACAGGCTGATTTTATTCTGGTCGGGAGCGGGTTTTAGCTGTTCTTCGTAAATGTATCTGGCATATGAACCCAGGTCAAGCTTCAGCCTGTTTTCCAAGTTTAGTATCAGAGGTGGTATTTTGCCGAATTGTTTGGCTTCGAGATCAAGCATCGAAGCAAGCAAAACCGCTGACTTACCTTTGTCTGCATATCTGAAAGCTTCTTCTGCATATGAAACGTTGCCACTTTTTTTATACAATTCAACGGCAACTTTTACAGCATCAAGGTAAGTTGAGCGTTCATCACCCGATATCTGAAGTTTACTCTCTTCGTTCTGATAAATCGCCCTTAGTTTTTCAATAACTTTAACAGAAAGTTTGTAGGTTTCCAGACTCTTTTCAAGCAGCTTAATATCATTTTTATTCAATGCTTCTACAAAAAGCGCATTTGCTTTGCCATTCAAAGCATTAATCAGGTATCTGTCAGGATTTAGCAATGATTCTTCAGGATTTGATAAAATGTTGGTTTCTGTAAAACCCGGAGTTATCGAAATAATGGCTTTTTGATAGTTTTCGAGGGCATGAATAACGTCAGAATTTACAATATAATAATTTCCAAGATGCATGTAGTTGTTGGAAACCTCGCGATTAATTTTTCCGAAGTTATCCAACGATATTCTTAAAGCATCATTGAACATACCATAACCAAAGTCTCTTAATGATTCATTTAAAAGAAAGTTTCCATAACGTGTATAAAGAAGCGCAGTTTCCGGATGGTTGGCTCCCAATAGGTTATTTGCCAGAGATACAGATTTCTCGTAATAATACTGGGCTTTTGAATTATCACCCAATGCAGAATAAAGTCCTGCAAGATTCTGGAAGGTTTTAATTACTGAAGGATCATTGAGTTCAGCTGGAATGCTGGCAAGATAGTAATTGAGTGCATTCTCCAGTTCGCCTTTTTTTTCAAGGGTATATCCAATATTCATGTTTAACGACAAAATCTGGGAATGCCCGGGAGGCAGGTTTTTTTGCGCGATAGCCAATGATCTTTTAAAATATCCCTGAGCTTTTTCATAATCAGCCTGATGTACAAAAATCTGGCCTTTGTTCATGTATAAACTGCTTAGGTCGGCATGTTCGGGGCCTAATCTCGAAATAATCAATTTTTCAGCTCTGTCAAAATAGGCAAGTGCTTCGTTTTCTTTGTTTACATAGGTGAAAAAGCGGCCAAGGTTAAGGTATCCCATAGCCAGGGCAGGATCTTCAGGTTTATAAACCCTTTCATTTATCTCCATCGCCCGGGCAAAAGCCTCTCCGGCCTGCTGGTAATTGCCTTCCTGAGCATATATAATGGCAGTATTCTGAATAAACATAGCCAGATCGGCATCAACGGGCTTCTTCTTGCTCATTTCCAATTCAATGGCATTGTTGAAGGCATCAACAGCCTGGCTGTACTTTCTGGTGTGTATGTATATACTACCAATGGCATTGTATGTCATTGCCATCAGAGTATCTTTCCTGCCATTCAGCTGAGTCCTCTGTTCTATGCTCTTACCTAATATAATGAGTGCACTGTCATATTTACCTCTGTCTAAATATAATACTCCCTTTTTATGAAGAATTTCTGCATACAGGCTTTTTTCGGCAGGAATTTTTTCAAGCAAGGTTGCTTCTGAAAGGTGAACAAGATTGCGGGCATTGTCGGCATTATTTCTGGTACGCTCAATATCAGCCATGGATATCAGCCCGCTGATGTATCTGTTGTAATCCTTGTTTTTCAGGAAGTTTGCTGCAGCAAGCGAATAATATTTATAGGCACTGTCATATTCAAATGACTGTAAATAATTTTGGGCGAGTTTTAATGGTTCGGACTGACTTCTGGTAACTATAGTTCCAGACTTTGTTTCATTTGAATTTCCGGAGTTTTGATTATCACATGCTGATGCTAGTATGCTTAAAATGATAAGCATCAATACTCCCGGCTTGAGGCTGGCTATTAGGAGTGAACTGCAGCAGCGCATGAGTAGAAATCAGTTAGGGCGATCGTGTGCAAATGTAATAAAAAACACACGTTAATTCCAAAGTTTCTTTATTTAATATTATTGTTAAACAATGAGTTGGATAATCGCTCTGCAGACTTTGATTTTATAGCTGTATAAACAAAACAGGGGGCTCGTCAGCCCCCTGTTTACCACAAAACCAGCATGATTATTAACGGGTAATGATCATTTTTTTAGTTTCATTTATTGAATTTATGCCGTTTACCTTCAGAGTGTAATAATATACACCCGGTTCAAGCCCGGCCGAATTGAAATTGATCTGATAAGAACCGGCTTTCATATTATCGTTAACCAGTGTTCTTACCATCTGACCTTGTTGGTTGTAGAGAGAAACGTTTACTTTTCCTTCAGCTGGCACAGTGTAAGCAATGGATGTGCTTCCGCTGAAAGGATTGGGGTAGTTTGCCTGCAGATAGCCGGCAGTTGATTTGAATACAGGCAAAGTATAAGTGGTACCGATAAGTTCACCTTTCAGGTTGCTGAAATGAGTTGCGGGATCAAGTTCAAACCTGATGCTTTCGCCTTTGAGGTTATCCCTGGTTTCAGCATTGATGGTAACCACCGGAAGGTTATTGTTTACAGCTTTTTCTGCAGCTTCCTGGCTCAGCCAGTTGATGCGGATTTCACCGTTTTTTACAGAATAGTTGATATCGCCCAGCTGGCTGCTTACCGAAGTAACCTCAACCATGGATTCAGGATACCTGATGATCATACCCATTGCAGCGGCTTCGCTAACTTCGTTGGCGCTGATCTCAACTACCAGATTGCTGCTGATGGCTGTTTCGGTGTAATTTACCTCAATGGCAGCATAGTCGCGGGTGGTGGGTACAAAAGTTCCGTTTACATCACCTGAACTCGAACCGCCTATGGTAGGTACATTGGTCTTGGCTCCGGTATGGTTAAAGGTAACATCCTGAAATACCCAGGGGCCTGCAGGGAAAGGATAGCCCTGAATAAACCAGCCAATAACTACTGTCCAGTAGTCATTCCAGGTAACTGAGCCGTTTCCGTCAACATCGGCAGCCATTTGCTGTACTGGATTTAACGGGTAGAAACCGAGAAGATGAAGGAAAATAATGGTTGCATCTGCCATGTTTACTCCTCCGGCTGATATCTCGGTAGTGGCGTGTAGAGTATAAGTGCCATAAGGTACATTGGGGAAGAGATAAGTTCCGTTGAGCGCTGTGGTAGCTGTTGCGGCAACATTACCATTGGCATCAATAAGGTCGAGGTCAACCAGAGGCACTGGCCTGTTTGGGTTCATGTGGTAATAGACGGCTCCTGTTACATCTGCCTGCGAAAAAGCCTGAATGGAAATCAGCAATAATGCTGAAATCATTACCGAAAAAATTGTAATTCCTTTTTTCATTTTTTTACGGGGTTTTGTTGTTAATAATCGGGTTTTGTTTGTGGTTTATTTTTTTCAATTCCTTAAATGTCAGACTTCAAAATCTGCCGAAGACAGAAAATTCGTAAAGCCTTTGCCAGGACTTCACGTTTGCAGTTTACTTGCGGTGTTTTAGAAAATTAACCCATGACTGGTTAATACATTTCTTCAACGTTTATTCAGAACTTTATCCAGAAATATTTAAAAGGTAATACCATATTTTGAAACTTTTTTAATAAAAGAGAGTAAAAATCTATTAAAACACAGAAAATCAGTTGATTGTAGAATATTAGTAAACTATTGAGTGATAAGTTTTTTTTAATTTGCTCAAAAAGACGAAATAAAATGCAGTATTTTTGAGCCAATATTTTGAGTGAAGCGATTACTTTTTGAAAAAAAATGGATTTATAGGACTAAGTGTAAAAAAACTTCACTTAATTTTTAATTCAAAGGTCAATGAAAATTTTCGGCAGAATAATTTTTGAAGCTTGTAAATACTTGTTGATTAATCAATTAACAAGAAATTCTGTTTTGTTAATAACTCTTTTTCAAAAAAAATGACGATTTAGTATTACCTTTTTGTTAAATCCGGATAAAGAAACAGAATCATGATCCACTACTCTGATGAAGCAATCATAGAAGGCCTGCGTTTGCGGAGTGATTACATCATCAAGTACATGTACCAGGAGATGTTCCCAATGATCAGATACCTGGTTGTGAAGAATAGTGGTAATGACGAAGATGCAGAAGATGTTTTTCAGGATGGCCTGATCATTGTATTTAAAAAGATCAGAGACCAGCAACTGGAATTGACCAGTTCTTTCCGTACCTACATTTATTCTGTTTGCCGGAATATCTGGCTGCAGAAACTGAATAAGCGCAAACAATTTGCCCGTGAATTCAGCGATGTGGAAACCTTTATTGATCTTCCAGATAAGGTTGATCAGTTTCAGGAGGAAGAAATGGAGAAATACAGGCTTTACCAGCAGCATTTCCTCACCCTTGGTGAAGATTGCCAGAAAGTACTGCTGTTGTTCATGAAAAAACTGTCGTTGAAAGACATTGCTGCAGAAATGGGTTACAAAACAGAAAAATACGCAAAAACGCGAAAATACCTCTGTAAAGAGGAACTGAAAAAGAGAATTATCAATGATCCCAAGTGCCATAAATTCCTGTCCGATGACAAATAAACTCAAGTATTCCCAGCTGATCGAAAGATTCATAGCCGGGGAAATGAAAGAGGATGAACTCCGATGGTTCGGCAAGGAACTACAATCCAATGCAGATCTGTCGGCTGAGCTGAAGCTTGACAAGGATATCGACAACATTCTTCAGGACGAAGATGTAGTTGAGTTCCGCCGCAAGCTGGTCAGCGTATTCAACGAGTCGAAACAGCAGGAAGTTTCACCAAAAATTGTCAGAATGCAGCCACGCAGGTGGCAGATGGCCGCAGCCGCAGCCATTGCAGTGCTGATCATCGCTGGTGGAGCCCTGTTATTGACTCAGCAGCGCTCCTACACGGCCGAGAAGTTGTTCAGTATGTACTACGATTCCGAACGTACTATTGAACTCACCCGTTCAGGCAACGCTAACATAGTGGAGGCTATTCTTAAATTCCAGCAAAAAGATTACCAGGGGGCATCGCTTCTGTTTGCTGAAATACTAGATAAGGACAGCTCCAATATCGCAGTATGGTTTTACAATGGTATTTCCTACATCGAGACAAACCGTATCGAAGATGCCGTTAAAGCATTCAGGTACATAATCGAAGACAGAAACAACCTCTATGTGGAACATGCCGAATGGTATCTCGGGCTGTGCTACCTTAAAAACGAGCAAATTGATTTTGCCGTTGAACAATTCCGCAAGATTGCGGCCGATCAACAGAACTATCATCACAAAGAAGCTGATAAAATTCTCGTGAAACTGGGCCGTAAGTAAACACACCCCGAAAAAAAGATCATTGATAATTTAAAAAAGCCGGACTTTCCGGCTTTTTTTATGGCATTTACTTTTTAAAGTACAGACCGAATCTGCTTTCCGGAACTGTGTTGAAATATCTTTCAATAAAACCTGAAATACTATTCATGCCCGGTTGCTTTCCATCACATGGATTTTCACGAAAATTGCTAATTTTGCAGCTTCTTTATTAATCTGCTTTCAGCTTGTAAATTATGGAAATTGCCGCCAAGTACGACCCTTCAGGTATCGAGGAAAAATGGTATCAGCACTGGTTAAATAAAAATTATTTTCGCTCTGTCCCCGACGAACGGGAACCCTATACCATCGTAATTCCTCCGCCAAATGTAACCGGAGTGTTGCATATGGGACACATGCTCAATAATACCATACAGGATGTGCTGGTGCGCAGAGCCAGAATGCAGGGCAAAAATGCATGCTGGCTGCCGGGTACCGACCATGCTTCCATAGCTACTGAAGCCAAAGTGGTTGCTAAACTTAAGGAACAGGGCATCGAAAAATCGTCTCTCACCCGCGATGAGTTTCTTGCCCATGCCTGGGAATGGAAAGAAAAACATGGTGGAATCATTCTCGAACAACTCAAAAAACTTGGAGCTTCCTGCGACTGGGAGCGCACAAAGTTTACCATGGATCAGGATTTATACCAGTCGGTGATTGATGTTTTTGTTGATCTCTACAACAAAGGCTTAATCTATCGGGGTGTGCGCATGGTTAACTGGGATCCGCAGGCTCTCACTGCCCTGAGCGACGAAGAGGTAATTTACAAGGAAGTAAAATCCAAATTGTATTATCTGAGATACAGAGTAGAAGGCACTGCCGACGAGTGGGTTACCATTGCCACCACCCGCCCCGAAACCATTTTGGGCGATACCGCCGTTTGTGTGCATCCCGAAGATGAAAGATTCAGGCACCTGAAAGGAAAAAGAGTACTTGTTCCCTTGATCAAACGCTCTATTCCCGTGATTGAAGATGAATATGTTGACCGCGAGTTTGGTACAGGCTGCCTGAAAATAACTCCTGCTCACGACATAAACGATTATACCATCGGACTCAAATACAATCTTGAATCCATCGATATTTTCAATGACAATGGCACCCTGAACGAAAAGGCGCTGCTTTACATAGGTATGGATCGCTTTGAGGTTCGGGAAAAAATTACCGAAGACCTCCTGAATCATGGCCATATCCTTAAAATCGAGGATTATGTTAACAACGTTGGTTTTTCTGAGCGCACCGATGCTGTAATTGAACCCAAATTGTCGGTTCAGTGGTTTCTTAAAATGGAAGAAATGGCTAAACCGGCGCTTGAAGTGGTAATGAACGATACGGTGAAATTTCATCCTGAAAAGTTCAAAAACACTTACAGACACTGGATGGAGAATGTTCGCGACTGGTGTATCAGCCGTCAGTTGTGGTGGGGTCAGCGTATTCCGGCATATTATCTTTCTACCGGTGAAGTAATTGTGGCTGCCAGTGCAGAAGAGGCACTTGCAAAAGCTCGCGAGATTTCAAAAAATCCCGGACTGACGGCTTCCGACCTAAGGCAGGATGAAGATGTGCTGGATACCTGGTTCTCATCCTGGTTGTGGCCCATTTCGGTGTTTGATGGTATCAGAAATCCTGAAAATCCGGATATAAAGTATTACTATCCGACCAACGATCTGGTGACTGCGCCCGAAATTTTATTCTTCTGGGTTGCACGCATGATTATGGCCGGATTGGAATACCGGAATGAAATTCCTTTCAAAAATGTATATCTTACCGGTATTGTGCGCGACAAGCTTGGAAGGAAAATGTCGAAATCGCTCGGCAATTCGCCCGATCCGCTTGGGTTGATTGAAAAATTCGGGGCCGATGGTGTCAGGGTTGGAATGTTGCTTACATCACCTGCCGGAAATGACCTGCCTTTCGACGAAAGTCTTTGCGAGCAGGGCCGCAATTTCAGCAACAAGATATGGAATGCCCTGCGGCTGGTAAAGGGCTGGCAGGCAGATTCAACGCTTGAGCAGCCTCAATACGCAGCTGCTGCCATTGAATGGTTTGATGCTAAATTAAACAGCAGCCTGGCACTTATCGAGGACAATTTTGCCAAATACAGGCTCAGTGATGCCTTGATGACTGCGTATAAATTGGTTTGGGACGATTTCTGCTCCTGGTACCTCGAGATGGTAAAACCGGCTTATCAGCAGCCCATAGATAGCAAAACACTCGCTGCCAGTGTTGGTTTCTTTGAAAAACTGATGCAGGTTTTACATCCGTTTATGCCTTTTATTACTGAAGAAATCTGGCATTTGCTGAATAGCAGGGGAGAAGAAAGTATAATGCTGAGCCCGATGCCTGCTGCCGGAGATTATAATCCGGAATTGCTGAATTGGTTCGAACAGGCTTCAGAAGCTGTTATCGGAATCAGAAATATCAGAAAAGATAAAAATCTTCCGTTCAAGGATAAGGTTGATCTGATGATCAAAGGTGAAAATCCTGCGAAGTACTTCGACGAAGTAGTTGCCAAACTGGGCAATATTTCATCGCTTACATATGTGGAAACAAAGCCCGCTGCTTCGGCTGGTTTTGTTGTGAAAGCAACCGAGTATTACATCCCGCTCGGGCAAGGCGTTGACCTTGAGGCCGAAAAGGAAAAACTTATGAAAGAGCTGGAATATACTCAGGGATTTCTGGCATCGGTTGAAAAGAAACTCAACAACGAGAAGTTTGTAAGCAATGCCAAACCCGAGGTTGTCGAAAACGAACGTCAGAAACAGGCTGATGCCATAGGCAGAATGGAAATACTAAAAGCTGCTCTTTCCGACCTGGGAATTTAGCCTTTGAAAATCAAATTTATCTGGCCTGCCGCGAAAATCATTAATTCCAGCAGGCCATTTTTTTATTTATTACCATTTGTGTAAGTTTTTTTTATTCTTTGGTAGTGCTTATTGAGGAATTACTTTATATTTGCGCTTATTTTTAATATCACCAATAACATGAAAACAGGAAAAGTTAAATTCTTCAATGAATCAAAAGGTTACGGATTTATCCTTGACGATGAGTCCGGAAAAGAGTACTTCGTTCATGCAACTGGTCTGATTGACCGCGTTAACGAAGGTGATGCAGTTACTTTTGAACTTCAGGAAGGACGCAAAGGCTTAAACGCCGTTAAGGTAAAATTAGCCTAATATTATAGGTTTTTGCTTTAATCTTTCGGGGCTGTTGTGAAAACAACAGCCCCTTTTGATTAAATATCAGCAAATAATAGCGTCTAAATCAGGTATTTCAGGTCTGAAATCGTAATTTAGACAATTTCTAAATAATTGTTATGTGTTAAATATTATTTTTGTAGTGAAATTCAACCGGTAAGCAGGTTGCTTTCAGCTAACGATGAACACAAACAGAACTTTATGTGTTAGGACAAGGGTTGCCCTGCTGGCAACTGCTTTTCTTGTGTTCTGGATTTATCTTGGCTCGCTGATTAACTTTCACCAGCATCATATCTTTGGCCGGACACTAATCCCCAACGGGATACTGAGCAAACGAGAAGAAACTATTACAGTTTCGCAGGAATTGCCTTCGCTCATCAATTTCCTGTTACCGGCAGATGTGCCCGAAAGCTGCAATCACCTGCCTGTTGTTGAATTTACCGATGTAACTATTCCCACCCATAGTTTCATAGCATTTATTTCTATTGGCATTCCCGCCAGTCACGGATTAAGGGGCCCTCCTGCACAATCCTGATTATCAGCCATTCTTTTTAATTTCTGCGCCAGGGCGGTTGCCCCGGTTGCATATTATTTAATTCCTAAATTACTTTCTAATGAAAACTTTTAACGCACTCAGTATATCACTCGGGTTAATGCTGGCATTCTTTGTATTTCCGACCCACGCTCAAACCACTCACACCGCTTCCATGGGGAATCAATACGTAAATGAAGTATTCTTTTCACTAACTCAGGGAGAAGTTAAAAACTCAGCAAGAAATACCTGGGACCTTGCTTTCTTTACCAATGCCTTTAGTGCCGGAGTAATGATTAACGACGGAGCAGGAGTAGCACTTTATACATATCCATACGCTGCAAATGATGGTTGGGAGACTTTCGATACCACTGGCATGGGCACATGGAAAAGACTTTACAATAATTGCGCCGATTACGAAGATGGCGCTTTTAACCGCAATGCTCTGGGTCATCCGGATTACGGCTGGGGAATTTACAATATGACTTCACACAGTGTAACCGGCGATTCATTGTATCTGATAAAACCTCTTGACGGAGTTTACAGAAAATTCCAGATTGTGAAGAAGATTTCAACTGAAAACAAGTACATCATTCGTTACGCTTTTCTGGATGGCAGCAACGATAAAACCGACACACTTAATATAAATCAGCATACTGATAAGCTTACCATGGCTTTTTCATTTACCGGTGGAATTGTGGATCGTGAGCCGGCAAAAGACAGCTGGGATCTGTTGTTTACACGCTATCACACTATGGTGCAGTCGACTTACTATCCTGTAAACGGTGTATTGACCAATAAAAGTAATGTGGTTGCTCAGGTACATCCGGTTGCCATTGACTTCACCGATTGGGTTGACCTTGAGTATCTTCCTCAGGCCGATGTTATTGGCCACGACTGGAAAACCATCAATATGACCACTTTCCAGTGGGACATAACAGATTCACTTGCTTATTTTATCAAAACCCAGAACGAATCAATATACAAAGTTGTTTTTGAAGCCTTTTCTGGTTCAGGAACAGGAACTTCTACTTTCAGTGTTCAGGCTCTGGTAACTGCTTCAGCCGGGAATCTTAATGCCGGAGTTGTTTCAATTTATCCCAATCCAGCTACTGAGGTTATTAAAATTGAACTCAGGGAAATGCCTGTGAATGCTTCAGCTGCAATTTACGATTTGAGCGGTAGAATGGTAAAACAGCAGCAACTTTCCAGTTCACTGCTGCATGAAATCAGTCTGGATTATCTGGTTGCCGGAACATACATTCTCAGGCTTACTGACAATAATCGTTCGGCCTCATATAAAATTCTGGTGCACTGATGAAGATTCATTTCTTTGTTGCGTTGTGTTGTGTTTTATTACCGGCACTGGTATTAAGTCAGCAGGAGCCGGTGCGTGTAACTGATGCACGCACTGGCAAACCTGTGGCTTTTGCTCATGTTAAGGCAACAGAGTTGGGTAGCAAATCTGCAAAGTTTTTTGTTACTGATTATGAAGGGTATATAAAATTCACCCTTCAGAAGCCAACCATATTTCAGGTTTCATATGTTGGATATCAGACATTTAACGATACACTTTTTCCCGGTGTACCTGCAATAGTAAACCTGCTCCCCGAGGTGTTTTCGCTTGATGAAGTGGTGGTTACTGCGCAATACAATCCGGTAAGTGCCGACCGTTCGCTTTACAAAGTCAACGTTATCAACCAGATGCAGCTACGCAGGAGTGCAGCGCCCGATCTTACCGGATTGCTTCGCAATCAGATGAACATACGGTTTTCGCAGGATGCTTCATTAGGTGCTGGAATGAGTTTGCAAGGGCTTTCGGGTGAACACGTTAAAATTCTGATTGATGGCATCCCGGTTATCGGACGCCTGAACGGAAGTATTGACCTGAGCCAGATTAATCTGCAAAACGCTGCGCAGGTTGAAATTATTGAAGGGCCAATGTCCATCATTTATGGCAGTAATGCGCTCGCAGGGGTAGTGAATGTGATTCCTGCCGAAATTCCTGAAAATTCAATTTCGGCAAATGCCGGCACCTACCTCGAATCGGTGGGCATTATAAATTTTGACGGTGGCTTCAGTATCCGCAAAGGTAAAAATGCATTCGGGCTGCAAGCTGGCCGGAATTTCTTTGCCGGATATTCACCCGAGGAACAGGGCAGATCAGAATTATGGAAACCCCGCCGCCAGGTAAATACTGACATTACTCACAGCCTTACCCTGCCAAAACTCAAAATGGACAACCGGGCCAGCTTTTTTGATGAACTGTTGCTGGTGAGAGGCAATCTTACTCCTCCATACTTCGAAAAAGCATTTGATAATCATTTTATTACCCGGCGAACCACCTTGAAATCTGATTTATCAACCCGTGGCGCAAATCCATTCAGAATGAGCAACTCACTTTCGTTTTACAACCGGATGCGCACCTTGTTTTATAATGATCTTACCATTCCGCAGAAAACTCCCACTGAATACGATACAACCGGTTTTGGCTCATTCCTTTCGCGCGGAGTATATGCTTACAGAAATGAAACCGGTAAATTCGGAACCCAGTTCGGTTATGATCTCAATACAGAATGGGGAACCGGGAAACGGTTGGGAAGTAATTCTCAAAACATCACCGATCTGGCTGCATTTGCTACCTTTCAGTACCAGCCAGCCGATTGGCTGTCGTTTCAGCCCGGATTAAGGTATGCTTACAATTCAAGGTTCAGTTCTCCGCTGATTTATGCACTTCATGCCAAGGCCGGAACTTTTAAGGGTTTTATACTGAGAGGTTCATATTCTTCCGGTTTCAGGGCACCTTCACTCAAAGAATTGTATCTGTTTTTTGTTGATGTAAATCACAACATTACAGGCAATCCCGATCTTAAGCCCGAAAATTCAAAACATGTTCAGTTGCAGATTTCGCATCGCATTGAAAAAACAACCTATGCCACAGAAACCGAAGCCAGATTTTTTCTTAATGATATCAGGAATCAGATAACTCTGGCACAGTCTGAAGGTGACTCCTATTCTTACTTTAACCTGGATAAAGCGCAAACCATGGGTTATTCATTCGGGATCAGATCCACACTTTATCCACTGTTTGATCTAAGGCTGGGATATGGTAATACAGGCTCTTCAAATAAGCTCAGCAACGAAAATACTCTGAAACTGTACTGGTCACCCGAGCTCACCGCAGAGGTTACCTGCCGCATGGAAGAAATTGATTTCCATATAACAGCAATTTATAAATACACCGGAAAAGCCACTCAATTTTATACCGGGAATGATGGAGTGATTTATCAGGGTTACATGGATTCCTATAATAATCTTGACCTTACATTGCTGAAATCCTTTTTCAAAAGAAGGTTATCAGTAAACCTGGGTGTTAGAAATCTGTTTGATGTTACCAACATTTCTTCTGTTGCCGGTTCAGGAGGTGTTCATTCTGGTGGAAGCAGCAGCGCACCGGTTGCCTGGGGCCGCACTTACTTTGTAAAACTCAACTACAACTTCTCCAAAAATGAAAAGGCAGATCCTCAGAAATAGTTTTTTTACCTTCATGGTTTTGCTGTTAAGTTCCTGCTTTAAGGAAGATGAGAAGGTAATTCCGCTAAAGCCGGGCAATGTTGAAACCTACGTTATTGAGATGTTGCCCGAATATACCATTCAATCCTATTTCAGTTTTTCGGATGGAGGAATTGTTGCATCAAATGATCGCAGCCACTGGGATATGGCATTGAGTTGCGAACCAGGCGATTATACACTCTGGCTCAATACCTCGGTTTTTATGAAAGCCGCCCGCACTGGTGTATTCGACTTCAATGTATCTGTCAGCTCTCAAAACCTTGAATTGTTATTTGATGAATCCACTGGCAGGATTGAAGGAAATGCAATAGGCAAATGGTGGATCAATAACAGCCAAGGATTGCAGGGCGATGGTGAAGTTATTTTAATTGACCGAGGCATTGACAGTGAAGGAGAACAACGTGGTTTCGTTAAAATTCAACCTTCTTTTGATCCTGTTTCTGGCGAAGTAATGATCAGGATTGCAGCTACCAATGGCAGCAATGAGCGTTCATTTGTTATAACCCGCGAAAATGGAAGAAGAGTTACTGCTTTTTCGTTTGATACCGGGATAAGTATTCCTCAGCCAGAACCATCCCCGAATCAATGGGATATATTATTCACTACTTACACTACCTTGCTTTTTACCAACACCGGAGAGCCTTATCCTTACCTGGTTAACGGAGTATTGCTTAATGATACCTTAGTAAAAGCTGCATTGGATACCCTGGTATCTTTCGAAGAAGTAAGCCGTGAATATGCTGAAAGTCTTCAGCTTTCATATCAGAAAGACATCATCGGTTACGACTGGAAGGCTATAAATGGCGATGTAACTTCAGGAAATATTACCTACACTGCCCGGCCCGGCTGGAATTATATCATCCGCGACCGGTTCGGGGTTTTTTATAAATTGCGTTTTATTGACTTTTATAACAGTCAGGGCAAGAAGGGTTACCCAACTTTTGAGGTTCAGAGGCTGTAATAAATAGTTTGTTGTGTATGTGTTTGAAAACCCGGCCTGTGCAACCGGGTTTTCGCTTTTATGGTATCTGCAGCCGGGTTGGCGGGTGATACCTAAGGTGACGGAAATATAAACCCGCTTTGCCGTAAATAAAAAAAGCACCTACAAAAATTTTGTAAGTGCTTGATTTTCATTTGTCGGAGTGGCCCGACTCGAACGGGCGACCACTTGCACCCCATGCAAGTACGCTAGCCAACTGCGCCACACCCCGTGCCTTTGTTAAGAACTACTGTTGTTACAGGCAGGTTTAACGCTGCAAAAATACAATATTTTTCGTTTCTCAAAACAAGTTGGGCATAATTTTATTCAAACAGCTGATATGCCAAAATGTCGATATGTTAACATACTGATAACTAGTATATTTATATTTTGGCATAGTTTTGGGCAATTGCAGGCAAAACCTTAATTTTGAACTTTCTTTAAAAAGCCACTTAAGACTTAACCCAAAAATAGAACTTACAATGAGCGAAGAATTCGAAAAAGTTGAATGCCTGATCATAGGATCGGGGCCTGCTGGTTATACTGCTGCAATTTATGCTGCACGTGCCGACCTTAAACCAGTGCTTTATCAGGGTTTGCAGCCCGGCGGGCAGCTTACTTCCACCACCGAGGTTGACAATTTCCCAGGCTATCCCGATGGTGTTCAGGGGCCTGAAATGATGATGGACATGCAGCGCCAGGCCGAGCGTTTTGGCACCGATATGCGCTGGGGTATCATTACTTCGGTTGACTTCTCGAAAAGGCCTTTTAAAGTAGTTGCAGATGAAACCAAGACCATACTGGCCGAAACCGTAATCATTGCCACAGGCGCCACAGCCAAATGGATGGGTTTGGAATCGGAAGCAAGATACAATGGCCATGGAGTTTCAGCCTGTGCTACCTGCGATGGTTTCTTCTTCCGCGGACAGGATATGGCAGTGGTAGGAGGTGGTGATACTGCCTGCGAAGAAGCCAGCTATCTTGCCAAACTCGGACGAAAGATCTATATGATTGTCCGCCGCGACGAACTTCGTGCAAGCAAAGCCATGCAAAACCGGGTAATGAACACTCCCAACATTGAGATTCTCTGGAATTCAGTTACCAAAGAAATTGTTGGTGATGGCAAAATCGTTACCGGAGCCCTGATAGAAAATGTAAAAACCGGAGAAATCAAACAGATTGATGTTCAGGGTTTCTTTGTTGCCATCGGCCACACTCCCAATACTGATCTGTTTAAAGGCCAGATTGACCTCGATGAAAACGGTTATATTAAAACAATTCCGGGGACAACTCAAACCAATATACCGGGTGTTTTTGCAGCCGGTGATGTACAGGATCACGTTTACCGCCAGGCAATTACTGCTGCAGGTACCGGATGTATGGCAGCCATTGAGTCGGAGCGTTTTCTGGCTGCCCAGGAAGATTAATTTCGGGATTTACACCCAAAAAAAAAGACAGACTTCAATGGGTCTGTCTTTTTTTTGCATGACAGTATGTCATGTTACAGAATCTTATTTCCTTTTAAAACCTCCCGGTTTTCTGGGTGGTTTTTTCCAGGGAGTATCTTCGGCTGGTTTGTCTTTAAAAAACTTCTTTTTCACCGGGAATGGCCTGTCAGAATTGAATGAACGATGGCCTTTTTTGTCGTTTGGTTCAAATTCGCGCTCAGAGGCTTTTTCAATCCGTACCCCTTTGGGATTTGCATTTTCATTCCCAAAAGCTTTCAGAATTTTACCCACAGATTTCGTGTCAACTTCCACAAAAGAGAAATTGTCCATGATGTCAATTCTGCCAATTCTTATTTCGCGCGAACGGGTTACTTCATTAATCAGTCCGATGATCTGAGGAGGCAGTACTTTGTCCTTGCGGCCAATACTCATAAAAAGCCTGGTAAAATCGCCATTTGAACTGCGGGCTTCTCTGTCAGGCCGGTCACCGCGTTTTCCTCTTTCGCTTCTTTCGCCACGTTCACCTCTTTCGCCACGGGGTTCACGGTCTCTGTTGTCATCCTCCACATTCAGGTCGCGGGCATCTCTGTAGTATTCCAGAAAGCGGTTAAACTCAAGTGATACAAAGCGCTTGATAATTTCTTCGCGGTCCATCCACTCGAGTTTGCGGTAAATTACAGGCAGGAATGACTCAATTTCGGAGTCAATTTCAACATTCTCCATTCTGTCGATGTGATGAAACAGCTGCTTTTCACAAACCTGAAAGCCTGTCGGAATTTTTGCCTTGCCAAACTCGCGGTTTATTTTTTTCTCAATTTGCCTGATTTTAAATTTTTCCTTCAGGTTGATGATGGAAATGCAGATTCCGGTTTTGTCGGCTCTGCCTGTTCTTCCGCTGCGGTGAATATATACCTCGGTATCGTCGGGCAGGTTATAATTTATTACGTGGGTAAGGTCGTTTACATCGAGTCCGCGTGCAGCAACATCGGTAGCCACAAGCATTTGCAGGGTTTTATTGCGGAATCGGTTCATTACATTGTCGCGTGCAGCCTGCGAAAGATCGCCATGCAATGAGTCGGCATTGTAGCCGTCGCGGATGAGAGAATCTGCAATTTCCTGGGTTTCAATTCTGGTGCGGCAGAAAATAATGGCATAAATACGCGGATTAAAATCGGCCAGCCTTTTGAGTGCAGCGTATCTGTCCTTTGCCTGCACCATATAATATATGTGTTTAACATTGGCTGTACCTGTATTGCGCTTTCCAACAGTTTTCACCACAGGATCGGTCATGTATTTGGCCAGAATGCGCTCCACTTCTTCGGGCATGGTAGCCGAAAAAAGCAGGGTATGTTTTTCGTCGGGAGTTTGTTCGAGAATAGTATCAACTTCTTCCTGAAATCCCATATCGAGCATTTCATCAGCTTCGTCAAGAACCACCCATTCTACCTGGCTCAGATCAACCTTTTTGCGCCGGATCATGTCGTTGAGGCGGCCGGGAGTAGCAACCACAATCTGAGGCCCTTCGGCCAATTGTTTTATCTGAAGCTCGATGCTGGCTCCTCCGTAAACTGCCGAAACTCTGATAGAAGGGATAAACTGCGAAAAGCTTCGGATGTCCTTCGAAATCTGAAGGCAAAGTTCGCGGGTAGGACAAAGCACCAAAGCCTGCACTTTCTTTTTGGCAGGATTAATATGATGAAGCACAGGAAGTCCGAAAGCGGCAGTTTTTCCGGTTCCGGTCTGGGCTAATCCAACTAAATCGGTAGGTTTTTCAATCAGAGCAGGGATAACAGCAGCCTGTACAGGCATGGGTTCTTTAAACCCGAGGGCTTCAACCGCCTCAACAAGCTGAGGGTTTAGGCCAAGTTCTTGAAAATTAAGCATGAAATGTTTTTGAAAATCGGCTGCAAAGGTATGACTATTTAAGCCAGTATCTGCATGGTTATTGAATATTTATCATAATTCTGCAGCCTGATGATATTTTGCCGGGTTTTGAACATGGCCATTGGTTGAACAAAGCAGGGGAAGGGTTGTTATATGGACTGAAATTTTACCTTCACTTTTTTGCGAATTTTCAATAATTACAATGGAAAGAACCAAATCTTTCGGGATTAAATTTACCGATAAGGAGACCTTAAAAAACTGGTACTACCTCATGTCGCTCGGGCGTAAACTCGACGACCGTGCACCCAACTACCTCAAACAGGCTTTAGGTTGGTCATACCATGCACCCTATGCCGGGCATGATGGAATACAACTTGCTATTGGCCAGGTGTTTCAGAAAAACAATGACCATCTTTTCCCATATTACCGCGATATGCTTACCGCAATTTCTGCAGGTATATCAGCCGAAGAAATCATACTGAACGGTATTTCAAAAGGGACAGATATCGCCAGCGGCGGCCGTCATATGTCCAACCACTTTGCAAAACCTGAGTGGAACGTTCACAATGTTTCATCGGCAACCGGTAATCATACCTTACATGCTGCCGGTGTTGCCAGGGCAATCAAGAAATACGGTGTAAGTGCCGTTGCCATCAGCTCGCAGGGCGAATCGTCAACCAGCGAAGGCTATGTTTATGAAGCCATTAACGGTGCCAGCAACGAGAAACTGCCTGTAATCTTTGTTTTTCAGGATAACAACTACGGAATTTCAGTTCACAAACGCGATCAGACTGCCAACTGGCGTGCTGCCGACAACTTCAGGGGATTCAAAAACCTGAGGATCATTCACTGCGACGGTAAAAATGTATTCGATTCCATGAATGCGATGACCGAAGCCCGTAAACATGCCATTGAGCATCAGGAGCCTGTGATTGTTCATGCAAGCACGGTAAGGATACATTCCCATTCCAATTCCGACAAACACGAACTTTACCGCGACGATAACGAAAGGCATTGTGCCAGCATTAACGACCCGTTTGACCGTTATCGCAAAACTCTCATCATTTCGGGCAGAGTCAGTGAAGCTGAGCTTGACGAACTTGATAAACTGGCAAAGGAAGAGGTTTCAAAAGCGCACAAAAAAGCAATGGCAGCGCCTGATCCCGATCCGGCAAGCATCCACAACTTTGTAATTCCTGCTCCTTACCCTGCTTCAAAATACCCCGATGGCACTCATAACCTGCAATCGGGCGAAAAACTCAAGCTGATACAGGCACTGAACTCTACTTTAAAAGCCGAGTTCAGGCATAATCCCGATACCTACATTTGGGGACAGGACATTGCCAACAAAGACAAGGGCGGTATTTTTAATGTGAGTAAAGGTTTGCAGCAGGAATTTGGCATTGAGCGCGTGTTCAATGGCCCGATTGCTGAAGATTTTATTGTAGGTACTGCCAACGGAATGAGTCGTTTTGGCAAACATTTGCGCATAGTTATTGAAGGTGCCGAGTTTGCCGACTATTTCTGGCCAGCCATGGAACAGTTTGTTGAACTTACCCACGATTACTGGAGAAGCAACGGGGCTTTTGCTCCCAATGTTACAGTGAGGCTTGCTTCAGGCGGTTACATTGGTGGCGGACTTTACCATTCCCAAACCATAGAAGGAGCGCTGGCTACCTTCCCCGGTATACGCATTGTTTATCCCTCATTTGCCGATGATGCAGCCGGATTGCTCCGGACTTCCATCCGCAGCGAAGGGCCCACCATGTTTCTGGAGCCCAAAGCCCTGTACAACGATCCTTTGTCAGAAACCTATGTACCTGAGGATTTTGAGGTTCCTTTCGGGAAATCAAGAATTCGCAGGCACGGTACTGACCTGAGTATCATTACTTACGGAAATACGACCCATATGAGTCTGGCCGTGGCCGAACGCATCGCTTCAGAAACAGGAAAAAGTATTGAAGTAGTTGATATCAGGTCCTTGATTCCTTTGGATAAAGAAGGTATTCTGAGTTCAGTAAAGAAAACCAACCGGGCGCTGGTGGTGCACGAAGATAAAGTGTTTGGCGGATTTGGCGGCGAAATAGCAGCCATGATTACCGAGGAAGCTTTCACCTGGCTCGATGCTCCTGTAAAAAGGGTAGGTTCAACATTTACACCGGTAGGATTTAACCGCATCCTCGAAAAGGCAATCCTGCCCGATCATGAACGCATCTACAAAGCCGCCATGGAAGTGCTCAACTTCTAGAATTTCAGTTATTTCTATCTGTTTTTAATTAAAGCCCTGTTTTTCAGGGCTTTTTCTACTATTTTAAAGTTTATAAAACAAATGCTGCTGTTACACAAAAAGTACTATTTTTGTCAGCGTATTGATTTATAAACACTTAAACCCAGGCCTGTTTTTTTATCAGGTTTTCAACCATAACCAAATTTTTAACCAATGAAGAAACTTTTTCTTGTCTTGATGTCAGCCGTTATGCTTAGCTCGTGCAATCAGGGTGGTAAAGAAGTCACCACCGACCAAAATCCTTTCTTTGCTGAATATGAAACTCCGTTTGGAGTTCCCGATTTTGCAAAAATTAAAAATGAACACTTTCTGCCTGCCATTGAAAAAGGCATTGAAGAACAGAATGCAGAAATAACAGCCATTACCGGTAATTCCAATCCTGCAGATTTTGAAAACACCATTGCAGCATACGATTACAGCGGAGAGCTTATCCGCAAGGTAACCAGTGTTTTCTATAACTACAACTCATCCAATACCAGCGATGAGATTCAGGCTTTGGCCAAAGAGATAGCGCCCAAACTTTCGGCGCATTACGACAACATCAACCTTAATCCTGAGCTCTTTGCCAGAGTTAAAGAAGTTTACGAAAAACGCGGATCGCTGAATCTCAATGGAGAGCAAAGCAGGCTTCTGGAAAAAATGTACAAGGATTTTGTACGTGGCGGAGCCGCACTCGACAGTGCAAAACAGGCCCGTTTCCGTGAAATCAATCAGGAACTTTCGGTGCTTACTTTACAGTTTGGTGAGAATGTTCTTGCAGAAACCAATGAATTTAAGCTGATTATCGAAAATGAAGCCGACCTCGAAGGACTGCCTCAGGGTCTCCGCGATCAGGGAGCAGAAACCGCCAAAGCGGCTGGTATGGAAGGCAAATGGGTTTACACACTGCATAACCCGAGTGTAATGCCATTCCTGCAATATTCAGCTAAACGCGAATTGCGTGAGAAAATCTACAACGCATACATCAACCGTGGAAACAACGGAAACGAGAAAGACAATAAGGAAATCATTAAAAAGATCGCTGCACTCAGGCTCGAACGTGCCAATATGCTGGGATACGAAACCCATGCAGCCTTTATTCTCGAAGAAAATATGGCCAAAGATGCAGCTACTGTCAATGCATTTCTGAATAAGCTCTGGGAGCCTGCACTAAAACGTGCCAATGCCGAAGCCAAAGACCTTCAGTCAATTATTGACCGCGAAGGGGGCAACTTCAAACTGCAGCCCTGGGATTGGAGATTTTATGCTGAAAAACTGCGTAAGGAAAAATACGACCTGAATGATGAGTTGCTCAAACCTTATTTCCCGCTTGAAGGTGTGAAACAGGGAATTTTTGATGTTTGTAAAAACCTTTACGGAATCACGTTTACTCAGCGTGAAGATATTCCTGTTTACCATTCCGAAGCTATGGCTTATGAAGTAAAAGAAGCCAACGGCGATCATATAGGTGTGCTTTATATGGATTTCCATCCGCGCGAAAGCAAACGCGGCGGTGCCTGGATGAGCAGCTACCGTAAGCAGTCGGTAAGCCAGGATGGTAAAAAAGTAACTCCCGTAATTACCATAGTTTGCAACTTCACCAAGCCCACAGCAACACAGCCTTCGCTGCTGACATTCGACGAAACCAGTACTTTCTTCCATGAGTTCGGGCACGCTTTGCACGGATTGCTCTCCAACTCTACCTACAACAGCCTTTCAGGAACTTCTGTGCCCCGCGATTTTGTTGAACTTCCTTCACAAATAATGGAAAACTGGGCATCGGAACCCGAAGTGCTGCGCATGTATGCCAAACACTTTGAAACCGGCGAAGTTATTCCGGATGAGCTCATTAAAAAAATGGAAAACAGTGCTTATTTCGATCAGGGATTTGCCACTGTGGAATATCTGGCCGCATCTTTCCTCGATATGGGTTATCATGATGCAAAAACCATTGATATTCAGGATGTAAATGTTTTTGAAAATCAGGTTCTGAATGGCATCGGTCTCATTCCTCAGATTACAGCCCGTTACCGCAGCACTTATTTTAATCACATTTTCAGTGGCGGTTATTCATCGGGATATTACAGCTATATCTGGTCGGGAATTCTCGATGCCGATGCATTTGAAGCCTTCCGCCAGAATGGATTATTCGATAAAAACACCGCAGATTTATTCCGCAAAAATGTGCTGGAAAGAGGCGGAACCGAAGATCCTATGGTGCTTTACAAGAAGTTCAGGGGAGCCGAGCCAGATATTACTCCGCTGCTCAAGCGCAGAGGTTTAATCTAGGCTGCTGCCAAAACAAAATAAAACCGGGACTTGAAGATACTCAAGTCCCGGTTTTATTATTTAAGCGTTTTAAATTTTATGATGTGAACTGTTACTCCAATTCCGATGGATGCCAGCATCAGCCAGATGTACCACAGCGGAGGGCCAAAAATAAACGAAATAGAAAGGGTTAGCCAAAGGAAAGAGAGGCTGTAAATCTTATTTCTGAGCGTAATTCCACGTTTTTCGCGGTAATTTTTGATGTAAGGCCCGAAAAAGCGGTTGCTCATCAGCTTTTCATGAAACTTTTCCGATGATCTTACAAAAAGCCACGAAGCCAGGAGTAAGAATGGGGTAGTGGGGAGCAGCGGGACAAAAATCCCGATAAAACCCAGGGCTGTGGCAGCAACTCCTGCTGAAATCATCAGGCCCCTCACCACAGGGCTTTTTTGAGGCTGGAAATTTGGGTTGTTTTCAGTCATATTTTGCAACTGCTTTACCCTGTAACAGAGGCATTCAGGGAATCTGGCAGCAGATTAAAAATTAAAATTTGCTTAAAATGTGAACTGGCTGAAACAATTTGGCCATAATCGTTGTATCTTTAACACACATTAAGCTAAACAAGTTTTCCAAACAGCAAAGAGCGTGAGTAACTCTTGGCTGTTTTTTTTATTCCAACGCCCTGTTCAGGAAGTCGTTCATGGGTTTCATGGCTGCAAACACCCGCAATACCTTATCTTCAAAACCTTTACCGGCAACATCATCGTTGCTCAGGTTGTGTCCCACAACGTAGCTTTTGTACATCAGCAAACCGGCATCCGGGAAATCAGCAGGGTATTCTCTTGGCAATCTTTTTAATTTGTCCCAGTCGGCAAGTGATCCAAACAACTCTGTAAATTCTTTGTCTGAAATAATTTTCCTGAATTCGGGGGCATTAAAATAAACTTCCTGCCTTATTTTTTTAAGTATTTCAGGCTGAGGCATATAAATTCCTCCGCCAACAAACGATTTTTCGGGTTCCACATGCACATAATAACCAGCATAAATGCTTTTGCGACCGCCGCGCGCAATGAAGCCTCCCATATTGGTTTTGTAAGGAGCCTTGTCTTTTGAGAATCTTACATCCCTGAAAATTCTGAATACCGTATCTTTTACAGCCGGATTCCCCACTGTACTGTCAATGGCTGTGGCGCCGGATATAAAACCCGACATTGCCTTTTCAAATTCTGCTTTAGCTTTGGTGTAGCTGCTTTTGTTGGCTTCGAACCACTCGCGGGTGTTGTTTTCCGAAAGGGCAGTTAAAAATTCCAGCACCTGTTTCATATGGTTGGTTTTAAAGGTAATTCCCAAATAAACATCAAATGGGAGCAATTGATCAGTTAATTCAGGATTAAATTCGTAAAAGTCAATGCCGGTTAGCCGGAAACTGCTATATTTACAACGAAAAAGTCAATGGTTTACCGGCAGTACTTTTCTCAACAAATTTAGGGTAACAGATTTAAATTCACATTAGTTTTTTACCAAATGGCAAAGTTTTTACGTATTCAGCTTGTAGTGTTGCTGTTGATTCCGTCTATAATGGTAGCTACTGCCGGTGGCGAAAACCGGCCCTCTGGTGCCAGATCAGCAGGAATGGGTACAGCTTCGGTAGCAGTGTCTGATTTGTGGTCTGCTTTCAACAATCAGGCAGCTTTGGCCAGGATCGAGAGTGCTTATGCAGGCGTTTATTATGAAAACAGATATATGCTCAGGGAGCTCGGTTACAAAGCCGGAGCTTTTGCTCTTCCTGTAAAACATGGAACTGTAGCCCTGAGTTTTGCACATTTTGGTTATTCTGCCTATAACGAAAGTAAAATCGGGCTTGCATATGCCAAATCTTTCGGCAAGTATATTTCGTTCGGGCTTCAGCTCGACTACAACATGGCCCGGCTCGACGAAAGTTACGGAAACCGCAATTTTATTACTTTCGAAGCCGGTATGCTTGCCAACATTACCCCCGAACTGGCCATAGGAGCACATGTTTATAATCCGATACGGGCCAGACTCTCTGAATTTAACGACGAAAGAGCGCCTGTAATATTCAGGTTGGGGGCAGCTTACGAAATCACTGAGAAATTTCTGCTTACCGCTGAAACCGAAAAAGACATCAACCACAACGCCAACCTGAAAGCCGGAATTGAATACAAACTCATTCCAGCGCTTCACCTCAGGGGGGGCATATCCACCAATCCTTCTTCCAATTCGTTTGGTGTGGGGATTTTTGCCGGCGATTTTATTATTGATATCAGCGCCTCATACCATCATATTCTCGGATTTTCGCCGCAGGCATCGTTGAACTATAAGTTTTAGGCTCTTTTCAGATGAAACTTTCACTAAAAATCTTTCTGCTGAGTCTGGCTCTATTGGCTGGTGTTTCTGGTCTTGCGCAACAGCCCGAAACTCCCGGGAGCCTGAAAACAAGCCCGCTGGAAGAAAAAATTGAACAGCTGGGCGGGCAGGCCGATGCCGACATTGATTTTTCTGAGCTTGTTGACGAACTGATGCAATATATTGTGCGCCCTGTAAGTATCAACAAGGCAAGCGAAAGCCAGCTCAGGCAACTTCAGCTCAACGATCTGCAGATAAATAACCTTACTACTTACATTCAGAAATATGGCGAACTGACCAGTATTTATGAGCTTACACAGGTGGAAGGTTTTGATTCGCTGCTGGTTACAGCGCTTTCTCCTTTTATCAGTTTTGAATTGCAACCTCCCGGAGCAAAAATTACCCCGGCCAATCTGGCGCGCTACGGGCGTCATCAGATTCTTTCCCGTTATCAGCAGGTGCTGGAGCAACAAACGGGTTATTCGCCCATTTCTGACTCAGCACTGGCGGCAAAACCAAACAGCCGGTATCTGGGCGGGCCCGAAAAGTTGTACCTTAGGTATGGATACAATTTCTACAATAAAATCAGGTTCGGTGTCACCATGGAAAAGGATGCAGGCGAGGTTTTTCTGGGAGGCCCCGATTCACTGAAAAAGGGATTTGACTTTTATACGGCACATTTCTACTACAACGGTGACAAGTTTCTGAAACATCTGGCCATTGGCGATTATCACCTGGCTTTCGGACAGGGATTGACCATGTACAGCACGCTGGCTTTTGGAAAATCGCCCGGTGCCATTACCACACGGCGTATTGCACCTCAGGTAAAGCCCAACACAGGAGTTAACGAAAACCTTTTTATGCGCGGTGCAGCTGTAACGGTTTCACCTTTAAGAAATACCGACTTAACCGTGTTTTATTCCGATAAGAAAGTGGATGCCTCCGTTTCCGGAACTGATTCGCTGAGTGCCGAAGCTTTGTTCATCAGCTCATTGCAGGAAAGTGGCTATCACCGCACACCCGGCGAGCTGGCTGGTAAAAATGCCATTCAGCAAACAGTTTATGGAGGTAATCTGCAAACCCGCATAAAAATGTTCAGGCTTGGTGCTACGGCTTATCAAACTAAGCTGGGAGCCGATCTTGAAAAGAAGGATTACCTTTATAACCAGTTTGACTTTAAAGGGAAAGAGCTTGCCAACTTTGGATTTGATTTTGCAGCCATTCTGCGTTCGCTGACAGTTTTTGGAGAGGTTGCCGGCAGCGACAACGGCGGAAGAGCCATGCTGATCGGGGCAACCGCCACACCCGACCCGCATGTAGCCATTTCGGTGGTTTACCGCAATTACGGGAAAGATTACCAGAGCTTTTTCAGCAATGCCTTTGCCGAAGGAAGCCGCAATGCGAATGAGAAAGGATTGTATATCGGGCTTTTTGCCCAACTGCACCGCAACTGGAGCTTTTCGGCCTACGCCGATTATTTCAGGTTTCCATGGCTGCGCTACCGGGTGGATGCTCCCAGCAGAGGAACTGAATATCTTTCGCAGCTCACCTGGACTCCCAACCGCCGCACCGAGATGCAATTCAGGTACAGGTATCAGCTAAAGCAGATCAATCCTTCGGGTGTTGCCGGTTATACCGATTACCCCGAAAATGAAAAACGACAGAATGCGAGGGTACATCTCAGTTTTAAACCTACCAGTTCATTGACCCTGAAAAGCAGGGCAGAAGCGACCTGGTGGTCAATGCCGGGCTTTGAAAAACGCGGTGGATATCTTGTATATCAGGATGTTATTTACAATATGCCTGAAAAACCATGGTCGCTGAATGCCCGGTATGCATTATTCGATACCGATACATACAACGAAAGACTTTTTGCATACGAGAGCGATGTGCTGTATGCATTTTCCATTCCTTCCTATTATTACAAAGGCAACCGGTTTTACCTGATGGGAAAATATTCCTTCGGCAGGAGACTCGATTTGTGGGTGCGGTATGCCATTACCACTTACGCCAACAAAACTGTGGTGGGCTCCGGATTGGATGAAATTCAGGGGAATAAAAAATCTGAAATCAAAGTACAGATCAGACTGAGATTATGAACCGCAGACGAGTTGCGGCCAGGCCATCTGCTCTTTTTCGAAAGTAAAACCGCTTCACAGTTTGCGAAATGCCCCCTGGTTAAGGGACATTTATCAACAATTGTGCAGGCAATATTCCGGTGGCCTTTGCGAACTCATTTTTTTGGTTATTTTTGCTTCCGGAATTTT
>JANJXJ010000049.1 GCA_024709105.1 Lentimicrobium sp.
ATTCTAATTTATTTCTGTTTATTGGAATAAAGAGGCTTGTACCTAAGTCAAATCTATATTTTTTTGTTATGTGAAAACCAAAAAGTAGCCCAAGATGCGGACTTACACTCAATGTGTTCTTTAGATTGTTGATAGGAATAAAAGCTCCAGCGTCAACCCTAAAAGTAAGTCTTTGATTCCATACGTCATATTCTGTACATTCATTATCTTGAGAAAATGTCAGAATAGATATGGCTAGAAATAAAACTAATAAAGCTATCTTCCTCATTGTCTGTGTGTCGTAATAATATTGTGCATAACAAGTGAATATACGCAACTTTGCAAATATATCTGTCTTGTTTACAATCCATCTGCCTGCATCAGCAACTCAGATTTTCACCACAAATATAACATTTCTTTGAGAACAATTAAAATGCCATTAAAAGTTTTTAAATACCTTTTAAATAACAGGGGTGGCCTGCTTTGCTCCGGAATACTGGCTTGCTTTCACCGGAATAATAACTTGTATCGTTGGTAGGGGAGAAAAGGAGAATGAGAGAATATTGCTCCAAATCCGAATGAACTGCTGTGTGCGAAAACCGTACGTATTTTGGTAATTCGGGAGTGTGAGAGGTGTAAGCTGTCAGTAAACTACTGGCGGAGGCGGCTACTTGATTACCCAAAGTTATTTTTCATTTAATTTCTTTCTGTACATATAGTCAGCAATTTTAAAGATTGCATAATTCTTATCTCGTGCGATTTCATTAAAAAACTGCCCATTTGTTATTGCATCTATTTGTTGGCCAAAGAGAATAGAGTTTGTTCGGAATTTTAAACCTTCAAAGTCAACTACCCAAGGAGTATATAGATAATTTGGTTTGTCGTCGGAGTTTTCAATAATTATTTTTTTTTCGTTTTGAAATACAATAATGATTCTTCTCCAATCGGTTGTAGTGCTCCAATTCCCATAAGCTTGCCAAAAGGCATTATTGATTTCTTCTTCACTAAGAGTAATAAGTGAATCTGCAACTGACCTGTAAAAATTAAAATCGGTGTATTCTCCTGTAAATGAATACAAATTTTCAAAGTCAAAATGGTCTATGCCTGATTTTTTTATCCGTTGTTCTTCTTTTTCGATAAACTTTTTAAATTCATTTATGTCTTTTTCTGTGATGTCTAAATCATTCAATGAGACTTTTACAAACCTTGAATTGTCAATTAGTTCAACAATTTGCTCTATGTTGTCAGCGTTTATTTCAGAAGTAGCACGGGATAGATATTTTGAAGTTTTTGATTTTCTATCAACTACAAATTTATCACCTTTTCTAATGTACGACTTTATTGAATTATTTGAATGAAAACAACCTTGACTGCCATTTTCAAAATGAAATTCCTTAACTACGAGATTGGAAAAAAGACTTTTAGGCAAATTAAATTCATTAACTGATTTTTCTTTTGGGTCTAATATGTATTGTTTTTTTAAGCTTCGGTCTGCTAATACAATATTGTTATCAAATAAGGAAGCATTAGCGATTGAGAAGTCCAAAGTCATAATCCGATACCAAGTTTTTTTCTTCTTATCAAAGTGTAATATATCTTTGTTTTCAAACCCATATTCTTCACCTTCAAATTGAAGTTTCAAATAGGGCTCTTGAATGGGAATTTCGTCTGTAAATAACTGAGAAACTACAAAATCATCACGATTAATCTTATAAATACTTTCAAAAGTCAAAACGAAAAGATTGTTGTTTCTTATACCGATTGCTCTTGGATTGTTCTCAAGTGATATAATTGATTGCCAAGTTTGAGTAAAATTGGAGTCATAGAGGCTTATACTTAAATCTTGATTAATAGTAAAAAGGTTTTCTTTTTCGGAAACTTCAAAATCAATTATTTCAGGCAAGTAAGTCCAATCAATGGAATTGGTTTTAGTAATAAACACTCTACCTTGTTGATTAATAATATAGTGATTCCCAAAAATTCTAATTTTCTTTATGTCGGGTCGTTCTTCTTTCGAAAGCCTTTCATATTTCCCCTGACTTAAAGGGGTAGGCAGTTTTTCCCAATTTTGGCAGTTATCATTCGTTTTGTAGAGTACGTTCCAACACGAGCCAAATAATCCTGTTTGTTCGTCTTTTGCAAAATGAATTGTTGAAAAGCGTAAATTTCCTGTTGGTTCTACTTTGTCAAACGAAGTCCAAGTTTTCCCTTTATCTTCTGTGTAATAGATGAGTTGAGAATTACCACTCATCCAAGCTTTTCCGTTGTTGTTTATGTATGCAGCATCAATCCAACTGCTTTTACCGAAAATTACTTTGTTCCAATTTTTTCCTTTGTTACCTGACCAAAAAACAAAGTCTTGTTTTCCGCTTTCTTGAATAAAACCTGAAATCATAAGAGTATCTTCAGAGAAAAAATTTACTCTCTCAAAGGTTTTTCCTGTACTGAAATTGTATGGGTCTAATGAACCAAAAGGCCCGATATGCCAAAGTTCTCCGATTTGTTTGGTGTAGTAAACATTTCCTGCTTTTGTAGCTACCCAAATTTCTTCGGATGGTGAAATCCCAAGTTCTGATACTCCGCCTGAAATTGATAATCTTGCCCAATAGTCACTTTGCCCAAGAATTGTCAATGGAAGAAGAAGGATTGTCAATATATGTAATGTCTTTTTCATAATTGTGGGTAACGAGGAGATATACCCAACATTGCGTATATATCTACTTTGTTTACAATCATCTGCCTGCACCAGCAACTCAGATTATCACCACAAATATAACATTTAATTAAAAATCCAAATATGCCAACATAATTTTTTTATAGCTTTAGGTTGTTATATGCTTGTTTAGGCTACTGCAGGAATTAGTGGTCGCCTGTCTCGTGAGCGCGAAGAGATAACGAGACAGGTCGGTAATCAGAGGTCGCTTGTCTCGTGAGCTCGAAGAGAAAACAAGAGTAGTCAATAGACGATAGTCAATACCTTTCAAAGCAGATGAATATAGTCTTTTACATTAATATACAAGCAATTAGATATTATATATTGGCCATTAGAAATTCTCTTCCGCGTCGTATGCGAAGAAGTTCACGTCGTATGTGAAGAGGTTCACGTCGTCTGCAAAGAAGTTCATGTCGTCTGCAAAGACGTTCACGTCGTCTGTGAAGAAGTTCACGTCGTATGTGAAGAAGTTCACGTCGTATGTGAAGAAGTTCACGTCGTCTGCAAAGAGTTTCACAGCGTCTGCAAAGAGTTTCAGGTCGTCTGCAAAGAGTTTCATGTCGTATGCGAAGAAGTTCACGTCGTCTGCAAAGAGTTTCACGTCGTCTGCAAAGAGTTTCACGTCGTCTGCAAAGAGTTTCACAGCGTCTGCAAAGAGTTTCACAGCGTCTGCAAAGAGGTTCACGTCGTATGCGAAGAAGTTCACGTCGTCTGCGAAGAAGTTCACGTCGTATGTGAAGAAGTTCACGTCTTATATCGTAATGAACAGGTCGCTTTTTTCGGGAGCTCGAGGAGTGACGAGATTCGCCCTTCCTCACTTGGGCAGAAAATGAGTAAGACCTTCCAGGAAAGAAAAAATACCTGGAAGGTCATTACTTCGGGACAGGAATAGTAGGCAGCGGAATTATAAATTCCGCTTAGCAGGGGAAAGAAAAAATACCTGGAAGGTCATTGTTTCGGGACAGAAATAGGCGGCAGCGGAATTGCAACCGAACCGCCCCTGGCGGTGAGCTCAGCGGCAGAACCCCTACCGCCAATGGCGGGGTGGGAGCTAAATTCCGCTTAGCAGGGATTCGCTTTAATCGCTTAGTTCGCTCTTTCTCTCTCCGCCTGCCTCGTCGCGTAGCAACGTGGAATGACGAGATTCGCCCTTTCTCACTTCCTTCGCATCGGCTGCAATAAATTATAATGCATTCTCTAAAACTGTTTCATGCTGTTATAAAAATATAAACATACTACCGAAATTATTTCAGAAAAATTTCAGCAACATGCTGACCAATTTCGGGCACAAAATGGTGATTAATGAGTCGCCTGGGGACTAATGCACTGAATATGAAATAGTAATACAAGCAAATACCAGAAATTCTCAACCGTTCAAAGTGTAAAATATCCACTCCTTTGTGTATATTATCCATTTCTTTGTGCATATTATACAATTCATCTTGCTGCTATATGAGGACCTTTGCCCTGGTTCTTCACACAGGCATATCATAATCGTTTTCCTGACAGTATTTAAGTTAAATGGAAAGATGCCCGGAATGCCTGAAGCAAAAACCGCCCCTGAAAAGTAAAAATTTCGAAAACTGTGTGCCCGTGGCATTCACATTTTCTGAAGCTAAAAAAAGCTGTGCAACATTTATGAAAACAACTCACTGTAAAACAACAGAAAAGCAGCTCAGCCAGAGTTCCGGCAGGCTTAATAATATTCTGTTTAACAGCGAGCAGTTCTTTAATTGCGGATACAAGCCATACAGTTTAGCAGGAAGCATTGAGGTTTCTTTAGTGCACTTGCATAAAAAGATGAATCAGAATTCAACCTCTATATTACATAAGACATTCTGGCACTATCAGTGCGACAAACGCATACAGATACTCAAGAAAGTAGGTAAACCTTCGCTCGTACTGTCCCCGCCTGTAAATAAGAAAAACAGCAGCAGTAACCCCCTGGGTTTCCGATATTTCGCTTCAATAAAAAGTAAAAAAACAAAACTATGAAAAAGTCAATTCTAAGATTAAATAGGTACAAAGCCCTGTACCTAGTACTGGAACAGTACTCAGTGGCATTTGAAAATGAAGCTTTGGCTTCGGTAGAATTATTATCCACCCTTAACAGCAGGCTCAGCGACCTGGTATCCAACCTCACCCGACCGGTGGGGCTGGTATACCAGAACAGGAAGAACAGCCGCGGACAATTTAATGATGCGCTGAAACGCGCCATTAAAATAGCCATGGCCGTTTCGCGCAAAACGGAGAATGCTGCCCTGAGAGATGCTGCCACAAACTACCAAAATGCGATGGCCCGCTCATCTGACCACCGGCGGTACGAAATGGCACAGCATCTTTCGGAGCTGCTCACCCCGCACAGCCTGCTGGTGGGTACATTAAGCAATCAGCCCGATTTTCTGCAACAACTCAGCACCGCAGTACAGGAGTTCTCACAAACCCTTACGGGTACCGGCCTATCGCTCAACGAGCGCAAATCGGCCAAGAGTGAGATGAATGCACTGCTGGCTGAGTGCAACCGGCTGCTTGCCCAGGAGTTGGATGGGTTGGTGGAAATCCGCAGGGAGAGCCATCCCGAATTGTATAACCTGTATACAACACTTCGCAGAAAGCGAAAACCCCGGGGCAGAGCCGGCGATAAGCCTGGCCTTTCCGATATCAGTGGCACTGTAACCGATGCAGCAAACGGACAGCCCGTTGCAGGGGCTCAGATCACCCTGCTGCAGCAGGCCAGTGTTACTGATTCCGATGCCGATGGGTTCTTCGCGCTTGAAGAGTTGCATGAAGGCAATTACACCGTGGGTTGTTTTGCACCGGGCTATCAGGTACCGGCAAACGCCAACGTGCAATTGGGCTCCGACGACAGTGTGGAAATCAACTTCGCCTTACAGCCGGTTGAAACTATACTAAAATGATGTGGACTTTTGTAATGAGGAAAAAAGGCTGCCTGATGGTGGCCTTTTTTGTTGATTACTATTCAGTTATAGCAAGACCTTCCAGGAAAGAAAAAATACCTGGAAGGTCATTGCTTCGGAAAAGGATTGGTTGGGAGCGGAATTGCAACCGAACCGCCCCAGGCGGTGGGCTCAGCGTTAGCTAAATTCCGCTTAACAGGGTGCGAAATTTCAAATTCCGCTTAGCTCCGCTTTAAAAGCCATTTAACCGCTCAGCGGAATTTCAAATTCCTGATTATAGCAATGACCTAACAAGTTTTCTTTTTTTAACTTGTTAGGTCTTTTTGATTTTGACTGAGGATTTATCAGAATTAAATTTTAGTACTTCAGGTAAGTAAGACCTTCCAGGAAAGAAAAAATACCTGGAAGGTCATTGCTTCATGGCAGGAATAGGAGGCAGCGGAATTATAAATTCCGCTTAGCAGGGAGGGAGCTAAATTCCGCTTAGCAGGGGTCAGCGGAATTGCAACCGAACCGCCCCGGGCGGTGAGCTCAGCGAAGCTAAATTCCGCTTAGCAGGGCATGAAAAGGAAATGACACACTTAATTGAACACTCCCCACTTAATTGAACACTCCCTAGCAGGGATTCGCGTCTTTCGCTTAGTTCGCTTTTTTCGCTTCGCTTGTCTCGTCGCGTAAAAACGTAGAGGATGAGATTCGCTCTTTCTCGCTAAGTTCGCTTAGTTCGCTCCGTTCGATAAAACTTGCTTTTATCTTTTACCTTTATCCTTTTATCCTTTTATCTTTATCCTTTTATCTTTTATCTTTTTCCTTTTGTCTTTTATCTTTACTTCTCACAAAATCTAATTATCCCTGAAATCCTTCTTCCGGTTCAGTTTCAAATCCTGCAGCACACTGGCCTTAACCTTGATGTAAAAATTCCAGCTTTTGTAGTATCCAATGGGAATCCAGTTAAAACGCATTTCCCAGCAGTGCAGATCGCGGTAGATGTTCACAGAGGTATACGACAACTTCTTCTGTTTAAAATCATATCCCGACGACATATTGATTTTCCATTTCGGGGTGATGCTGATGTCTCCTGTAAATCCGAAAGTCTGAATTACTTCACTTTTGGTAGTCATGGTTGCTGGCATGTTCCGGCCTGTGTAGTTCAGGTTGTACCTGAAACCAAAATTCCAGGGGTTGCTCCAGTCAATATAATTCTGAGGGTTTCGCTCAAACTCTGCAAGTTCCTGTTTGGCCTCGTCGGTAGGAGGCGTTGAGGTGGTCGCTGGTTTTGCTTTGTTCTTTTTTCCGGAAGCAAAGTTATAGTCAATGGAAAAATTCCAGGAGGTATTGTCTCGACGAAGCAATCTTCGGTTTTTGTTCCATTCAAACTCGTTGATGCGCCTGCCACTTTCTGTCACCACATAAGGGTCCCAAACGCTGGAATACTGTATCTGCAGCTTTTTAAACAAAGTAGTGCGGGCACTGAAATTTACCAGCGACCATTGCAGGGAGTCTTTGGCCAGATCGTAGGAGGTACCAAATGAGAAACTCTCAATCAGCATCACCTTTTTCATCCCGGTAACGGTATCGCTTTTCGAACGCACCTTCATTTCCAGGTTGTTGCTGAAACTGAAGCTGAGCCTGCCTGATCGTCCATCGGGCGGAGATCCGTAAATGGATGACCAGGCGGAACCATCTCCGAATATGGAATAGCGCTGCATTCGTCCTGTAGAATCTACCTGAACTTCTTTGTAATATCCAAACTCAGGTTTTCCAAAATCGGGCCTCAAAGAAAAAGATACCGATGGCCGCATCACGTGCCTGATGGCCCGTATGGGACTGCGCTTAAACTGAACCATTCCATAAACCGTGGTGCTGAGCGATGAAGTAAATCCAAAATCACGGCCGGCTTTAAATCCGCGCACGGTATCGTTTTTAACATAGCCAACTGTATAATCTTCTCCATCCCACAGGGTGTCATTGATCCAGGTTTTTCGCAGCGATGCCGTGTACCAGCGTTCAGTAAAATCAAAAGAATTGCTGAGTGTAAAAAACTTCATCACCTTTACATTCGACGATATGGGTATCTTGTGCAGCATACCGTTTTTAAACGACTCAAACATGGCCGGTTTAAACAGCATGGAATCAATCACCGAAACATCGTTGCGTGCGGTCATTGAATAATTCATGCTGATGTTGTCGTACCATTTCAGGTTGGTGGTTTTCCCGGGCTTGCGCAAGGGATAAAAACGGTTGGCCGATACCGAAATACTTGGCAGTGAGAGATTCACCAGCTTGGTAGAGGTATTCTGACTATGACTCAATGCGCCGCTGAAGGAAATTTTATCCTTGAACAGGGTGGTTTGATAACTGATACTCGACTGAAAAGTATTCGACAGCAAATCGTTGGTAGTAGTCGGATTGTATCGGTTGTACTGACTCGATACAAAGTTAACATTGGCACTGAAGCGCGATTTGGGCCGTGCCCGCGGGTCCTGACTGTGTGTCCAGGCAACCCTGAAATCGCGGTTGCGCTTAAAGCTCTCTGTTTCGCGGATACCTTCGGTATTTATGGCGTAACTGAAATTGAAAGAGCCGTTGAATTTGTATCTTTTCCGGTAATTAAAAAGCGGTTTGATGGCCCAGCTGCCGCGCGAATAAATATCGCCCACCAGCCTGAGCTCCATATAATCGTTGATTCCGAAATAGTACCCTCCGTTTTCGAGGTAAAAACCCCTGTTGGCCGATTCGCCGTAGGTGGGGATGATGATTCCTGAGGTTTGTCCGCGTTTATTGGGAAAAAGGCCAAACGGCAGCACCAGCGGCAGTGGCACATCTTCAATGGTAAGAAATGCCGGACCGGTCACAATTTTGTTGTTTGGAATCACCTTGGCTTTGGTAAACTTTATGCTGAAGTGCGGATGGTCGAGATTGCAGGTGGTGTAACCTCCATGCCGCATATTGCTTACGTTATTGTCCATCTTCTTCACCACTTCGCCATGCAGAAAACCTTCACCTTCTTTGGTAATTACATTCTTAATCAGGCCTTTGGTGGTATTGAAGTTGTAATCTATCTGCTCCGACGAAAAGGACTGATCTCCTTCAATAAACTCAGGTTTTCCGTAGGGCTTGCCTGCCGAATCAACTCCGGGCCTGGCCCTGAGCATGTTGTCGTTGAAGTTGATTTCAATAAAGCCGGCCTTTTGATGAATCTTTTCATATTTGATGTCGGCTTCGCGGTACATGTAAACCTTCTGGCTCTTAAGGTCGAGGCTGATGGAATCGGTAGCACTGTATTCAACCTTACTGCTGATGGCACTTTTCTTTTTATCGCGGGGAGGAGCAGATAATTTAAGTGTATCTCCCTGCGAAACAGCAGGAATTAATAAAGAATCGGCCATTACCTTTACCGTGTCAGGGGCCGGCAACAGGGTATCTGCCTGCTGTGCCACCGACGAAAGGGGCACAACCGCTGCAAAAACAAAAAAAATCAGCCAAAATGCTGCCTTAAACTTCAAAAGCGGACTGAAATTATGAGCGGTGTATTTCAATTAGTGTTAAATTTGTGTGTTTTTACCGGCAGTTGATCACAATAAAATTGAACTGAAACGTTTTTTTATGTGACAATCAATTTTACGAACTTGGTAAAGTATTGCTTTCCAGCACTATGAAACAAAAAGGGTATATTTCAAAAGCGCTGTCAAAACTAACGAAAATATACATGGGGATTAAACGCATTTTGCTGTTTTTTATTCTGTCAGCATTCACTTTGTTGTGTTTGCCTGCCGAAAGCCATTCTCAAAAGGTACAACGGGTGGTGATTGATGCCGGACACGGTGGTCACGACCCCGGAGCAGTCGGCAAATTTTCCAAAGAAAAAGACATCACTTTGTCTGTGGCGCTCAAGGCCGGCAAGCTTATTCAGGAAAACCTGAAAGATGTAGAAGTGATTTACACCCGCAAAACCGATGTATTTGTCGAACTCCATCGCCGTGCGCGGATTGCCAACGAAGCCAAAGCCGACCTTTTTATTTCCATCCATTGCAATGCCAATAAATCCACTTCCCCTTACGGTTCCGAGACCTATGTAATGGGGCTGCACCGCAGCGATGCCAATCTGGCTGTTGCCCAGCTTGAAAATGCCTCCATTCTGCTCGAAGACGATTATCATGTTCAGTACGAGGGTTTTGACCCACGGTCGCCCGAAGGATATATCTTTTTTTCGATGCTGCAGAATGCCTTTATGGATCAAAGCCTTACACTCGCAGCCGGTATACAAAAGTATTTCAGAAGTATCGTTAACCTTTACGACCGCGGTGTAAAACAGGCCGGGTTCCTCGTGCTTTATAAAACTACCATGCCTTCGGTACTGGTGGAAGCCGGCTTTATCAGCAACGAAAAAGAGGAGAAATTACTGGCCTCTGAAGCAGGACAAAACAACATTGCGCTATCCATCTTTAAGGCCGTGCGGGACTATAAAGCTGATGTAGAAAAAGGAATAAAACCGGATTTAACAACCACCACCAAAGCAGAAGAACCCAAATCGGATGAAGTCAAACAATCCGGCGACACTGCGGTGGCTGAGCTTACAAATAAAGAAGAAAACTCCAGGCCTTCGGATAATCAGAGTACTGACAACAATATTCCGGTTTTCAGGGTACAGTTTATGATATCCAAAACCAGAGTCAACACCTCCGAAGCCAAATACAGGGATATCAAAGACATTGATTTCTACCAGCACCAGGGCATGTATAAATATACTTCCGGCAACGAAAAATCTTTTGATGAAGCGATGAAAATCAGGTCGTTTTTGGTAAATAAAGGCTATAAAGACGCTTTTGTTGTCGCTTTTCTTAACGGAAAACGTATTGATACCAACGAAGCCCGGCGCATGACCGGACAATAACGCCCTGTAAAATATAACTGCAGGCAACATCATTCCTGAACAACTCCTGAGAATGATTTGCTCTTCAAACCAAAGCGTTGTACTTTTGTTATAACTTTGTCGCTGCTATGAAGAAATTCCGGTTCTCACGAGAGGTTAAGGTTGGATTCCTTACCATTGCTACTCTGGCTGCTTTTGTCTGGAGTTATAACTTTCTGAAAGGTAAAGATGTTTTCAGAAGGCAACGCGTTTTTTATGTAGAATATGACAATGTTGCCGGACTTATGACAGCCAATTCGGTCACCATCAACGGTCTTCATGTGGGGCAGGTCAACAGCTTATACTTTCATCCCCAAAAGCCCGGCAAGGTAGTGGTTGAACTATATATGTCAAACGACATTCCTGTTCCTGTCAACTCATCGGCAAGGCTTTTCAGTTCAGATTTACTTGGCACCAGAGGCATACAGATTATCCCGGGCGATTCTCCTGTAATGGCAGTTTCGGGCGATACCCTCATTTCGCAGGTTCAGCAAAGCCTGCAGGATGAAGTAAACGACATGGTTGAACCCATTATGCGTAAAACCGAAAACCTCATCACCTCATTCGATACTGTGCTGAATGTGCTAAGCGACCTGTTCAACCGGGAAACCCGCGACAATCTCACCGGAACAGTGGAGAGTCTGCGCAATACCATGCGTAACCTCGAGAGTGCCACGCTCACGGTTGATACCCTGGTGGAAAGCCAGAAAACCAGACTCGCAAAAATCATTGCCAACGCCGAATCCATCAGCAGCAACCTGAAACAAAACAACGAAAACCTGAGCAGAATCATCAGCAATACAGCTACCTTGTCTGATTCTCTCGCTCATGCCGATATTGCCGGTACACTGAATAAGGTGAACAGGGCAGTGAGCAACCTCAGCAACATTGTGGATCAGGTAAATAAAGGCGAGGGCACGCTGGGTCAGCTGGTGAACAACGACAAGATGTACAATGAGCTGGAATCTGCCTCGCGTGAGTTGAATCTGCTGCTCGAAGATATGCGCCTTCACCCTGACCGCTACATACATTTCTCAGTGTTTGGCAGAAGCCCGAAAAAAAATCAGTATCAACCCAAAGCAGAGTAGCAATTACCTGCTGAATCCGGTATCTGTGCGCTGTTAAATCAGAGCTTCGTACAATTTTTCCCAAACCTTAAGCGCGGTTTCCGATATCGAATCAGGAAAGTCGTAATCGGGATGATGCAGCGGCAACTGTTTTTCGCCGGCTCCGATTCCGAAAAGCACTGCTTTGCCGGCTAATCCGAAATGAGCAAAATCCTCCGACCATCTGAAAGGCAAAATGGCATTGATGGGTTCCAGTGCGCAACTTACAGCTGCATTGCGCACCATAGCCACAGGTTCATGATGGTTGATCATGGCAGGAAATTCTTCGGTATAGGATATTTCAAGTGTTAATCCTGCTGCCGCAACTGCTTTCTGAGCCAACCTTTCAGCAAGATGGCACATCAGTTCCATATCTTCATTTTTGTAGGAGCGCAGCGTGGCCATCAGCAGGGCATCACCGGGAGAAGTCCCGAAGGAAGGCATTCCAAGATTGGCATGTATGATGGTCAGGAGCACAAAATCCTCAAATTTTTCACGGGCATTTCCTGTGGTGAGCCTGGGAAGATGCGACATCAGGTGAGCCATTACCGCTGCCGGGCTCTGCCCTTTTTCAGGCTCCGAGGCATGAGAAACCCTGCCTTTCAATTTAAAAATCATTCCGCGTGAAGCGGCTGCAAAAGTACCTTCGCGCACCACTACACTTCCGTGAGGGAAACCCGGCAGGTTGTGCATGGCGAAAGCAAAATCTGGAATGATCCCGTATTGTTGCAGCTGTTCAAGCATGGCTGGAGCGCCTTCTCCGGTTTCTTCTGCCGGCTGGAAAAGTAATACCAGCTTTCCGCGTGCCGGACGGTGTGCTCCTGCCCTGCCGGCAAATCCGGCAAGAATGGCTGCATGTCCATCGTGCCCGCACTTGTGCGAAACACCGGAATACTGCGATTTCCAGGGCAAATCTGTAGTTTCATCAATAGGCAGTGCATCAATATCGGCCCTGAACAGGATACAAGGCCCCGGATTGCCACTTTCATAAACTGCCCACAACCCTTTGTCTCCGGAGCCTTTAACAAGCTGGTCGGGGCTGGATGACTGAAGCAGCGTATACAAATAGGCAGTGGTGGCCGTTTCATAACCCGATAATTCGGGGAAACGGTGGAGATGCTGCCTTATTTTTGCGACTTCGCCGGTCATGGGACGAGAATTTTTGCAAATATACTATTCATAAGCTCTGATGAGTGGATAATAATGGTTATGTCAGTAAAAAGTGAGGGGGTAGGGTCGCTCTGAAATACATTTCATGAATACACTTGCTCCTTATACTCAGCCCGTTTTTGAGGAGATTTAATTGGAAGTTCTCCCGCCCCGCTGGAGCGGAACAGCCTGATATACCTTGATTATTACCGGCGTTATGCCCCGAATGGGACAAATGCACTAATATAAATATGCTGAAATGCTCCTTACTACCACCTTCTTCCGGGAAAATATCTTCAGGTGTGGAACTGCCTGTAATTCCTTTTTTTCTGGCGGAGAGAAATCTCGTCATTTTTACCGGACAACAGTGACAATATTTATGTATCTTTGAACTTGTAAATACAAGAATCAAATTGGTGTCCGGCAGCAGAATGTAACATTCTGAAAACCGGGAATAAAAAATACAACACCTTGAACAAAGAAGAAATCAGGGCATATTTGGTTGCTGAGCTCAACAGTCAAAACCGCTTTTGGTCATACAACCAGGCTAAGTTGGATACTTTAAGCGATGAATTGCTGATTGAGAAGACATTGATATATCTTGACATTGATGAATCTCTTCTTCTGTTCAAAATTTTCCCGAAAAGTTTGATTAAAAAAGTCTGGGTTGAAAGAATGCTTCCGCAAGGTCCATACTATCGCAATATCAACAGACTTTATGCCTTAATATTTTTTGACATTAAGCATCCCGACCGATATCTGAAGAACAAAGAAAACCAGTTTCTGAAATCAATTTCATGAATGCACTTGCTCCTTATACTCAGCTCGTTTTTGAGGGTATTACAAAACTCAGTTGCATTAAACCCTGGGTTCTTGTTGGAGGTACGGCATTATCTCTTCAGTTAAATTCAAGATTAAGCGAAGATCTTGATTTTATGAACTGGATTAATCTGCCCGGCCAAAAACCTGAAGTGAATTGGGTGCAAATTGAAAAGGAACTCTTTAAGATTGGAAACGTTGAGGAAAGGGAAATTTGGGATTTTGATCATGTAGAATTTGTTGTTAATAAGGTTAAAATATCATTTTATGCAAGTGATAAATTTTCTCCTGTTAAAAACCCGGTTCACTTTAAAAACAATCTTACTCTTGCAGACCTTTCAGCAATTGCAGCCCTGAAGCTGGAAGTAATGCTTCGCAGAAGCAACTTCAAAGATTATTATGATATTTATTCTTTACTTTTGAATGGTGTTGATTTAAAATCGTCAATAGAACTTGCCAGAAGATATTCCGGCAAAATACTTAAAACACGCAACATATTATATATGCTATTAGACTCTAAAAGATTTAAATATGATCAGAGTTTTGGATTGCTTAATCCAGTTTACAATGTATCAGCTGATGATATCGGACTATACCTGAAAGATAAAATCGCAACTGATTTTAAGCCTGATTTATAATGTTTATTATGAATTAACTGTAGTTGCAAAATCCCGCAGAGATTGCCCATTAATAAGGGGTTGTCTCAAAAGTCCTATGAAACGGCGTGTTTATAAATTAAGAATAAGATATCGCTGATATACAAGCCACTGCGCTGAGCGGAATTTAGCTCCGCTGAGCTCCCTACGGTCGGTTGCAATTCCGCTCCAATTTTACCCTTTTGAGACAGCCCCTGTGCAATACGACCTGAAAAACAGAACCCCGGAGTGGGTTCCCCATAATTAACTCCCGGTTGAGCAAGCTGCACCGGGGGGGCCGAAGTATCGGAATGTCGCATATCAAAGGGAAACTCATAAAGGAGTATTTCATCAAACCCTGAATAAATACCCTCATTCACCAAAAATTATTTTCATGCGCGTTTTATAATTGCATAACATTCAGGTTTCATCCAAAACCATTAAATTTGCAGCCTTAAAAACAAAC
>JANJXJ010000053.1 GCA_024709105.1 Lentimicrobium sp.
ATTGAGGAATCCGGAAGCCACTACGGTCATTGCAGCGCCATTGAGTCCGAGGGTTTCAAGCGGAGCCTGATACATGGCAACAGTAACGGTGCCGGTTTCATCGCGTACGGCAAGTACGTAGTCATCAGTGGGGAGTTCAAGGTAATCGGCAAAACTGCCATAAGCCAGGTTATCTACAATGGTTCCGGCTCCAACTCCGGTTTCAACAACATCAACAACCGGGGCATCGGTAGCACCGTGGAAAACAAGAACATCAGAGTTGGATGACGAAGAAGCAAATTCCCTTCCCATGTCATACACATATATATTAAAAGGTGTAGCCGGGTTGTATCCTGTTGGAACAACTATTCCATTGGCAACCAATACGTATTTTGAGCCTCCGGTAAGATTGTAAGTAAATCTGGCCAAAGCGTTGGTAGTGTCAGTAGAGTTTGCAGGCTGAATAACAACATCAAAGTCAACGCCTGCAGGGGCGTCAATAAAAGGAGAAGCAGTACGGAAAGCAAAATTGTCAATCAATAACTGATCGTTCAGCCAAACATCAACCTGAGCAGCAGCTGCATCAGCTGAGTTGTGGATAACCTGAACTCGTGCTGTAGAAATGGGTACAGAAGGTAAAGCAACTAAGTCGCCACCTGAAGGCAATGCAACAAATAGTCCAAAAGCAGCGCCATTACTATTGTTTGAAGGATTCAGAAAACCTGATGCCACTACTACCGCGGCTGCACCATCAAGGCCTAAAGTTGCAAGAGGTGCGTCAAACTGGGCAACTGTGGATGTGCCTGTCTGGTCGCGCACCTGCAAACTGAAATCAAGGGTAGGAAGCTCCAGGTATCCTGCGAAATCTTCGTATGCGAGATCATTAACAATAGTTCCGGCTCCTACGCCAACTTCAACAACATCTACTACAGGAGCATCGGTTGATCCGTGAAAAACCAGTAAATCAGTATTGGTAGCAGAAGTTGCAGCTTCCCTGCCCATGGGATAAACATAAATGTTGAAAGGAATTGCCGGATTGTAGCCGGTTGGTGATACAATGCCATTGGCAACCAACACATAAGTTTCGCCATCAGCAAGATTATAGGTAAATCTTGCCAGGGCATTGGTGGTATCAGTTGAATTTGAAGGTTGAATTACTACATCAAAGTCAACACCTGCAGGGGCATCAATAAATGGTGATGCAGTGCGGAATGCAAAATTATCAATGAGTAATTCATCGTTAAGCCATACATCTACCTGGCTTGCGGCTGCGTCGGCCGAATTGTGAATGACCTGAACCCTTGCCTGCCCGAATAAAAGTACGGAAGGTAATAGCATAAGGGCCATTATAATGACACGCAGAGTAAAACTGTTGTTTTTCATTGTGAAATGGTTTTGGTTAATTTATGATTTAGTTAATTGGTTCGTAAGAAAGACACAAACTAAACGAAAGGGTTGTCTAAAATGTTTAAGAAAATATCAAAAAGAATAAACAAAATAGAAGGATTATTAATAGTATATATTGCCAAAGATGCTTTAAATAAAAGGAAATGTCAAAATCATATGGCATAAAAAAATAATTATGTTTAACTAAAAATTAACAAAGAATCAACAAATGTTTGGAGAATTAAACAGAAACTGATCCTGGTTGTTATTAAGTTAAAAACACAGCTCATGAAACTCAAAAGCAAACAACTCGATCAACTTGATGTAAATCTAACCCGCTGGATGGCATCGAATGGTATTTTATTACTGAGGCTAAGCATCGGATTTATCTTTGTCTGGTATGGATTCCTTAAGTTTTTTCCACAGGTTAGCTCAGCCGAATCGCTTGCCACTGAAACAATTGAAATATTGTCTTTTGGATGGATTGGTGGAAGAGGAGCCATGTTTATTTTGGCAACCTGGGAAACCTTAATTGGCCTGGGCTTGCTAAGTGGATTGCTGATGCGCGAAACACTGCTGCTGTTATTTCTGCAGATGGCCGGGACATTAACACCGCTTTTTCTGTTTCCTGAACAGACTTTCGATTTTTTTCCATGGGTTCCAACTCTTGAAGGACAATACATCTTTAAAAACCTTGTCATTATTGCCGCCGGAATTGTTATCGGGGCGACCGTGCGAGGTGGAAAATTGGTACCTGAAAATAAAACTAACAATTAAACGCTGAAAAATGCCTGTTTATAAAACCTCTCAACTTGTAAAGGCAACCGCTGCTGAATGCTGGAACTTCTTTTCCAATCCGGAGAATCTTTCAAAAATTACTCCTCCAGAAATGAATTTCAGGATTTTATTCCCCGATCCTGTGCCAGAAATGTACCAGGGTATGATTATTCAGTATAAAGTCAGCCCGCTGTTTAATCTTCCTATGGAATGGATAACAGAAATAACTCATGTTGAAAAGTTTCGCTATTTTGTAGATAATCAGCTGCATGGGCCCTACAAGCTATGGCATCATCAGCACCTTTTCGAGGAAACCGATGCTGGAATTCTTATGACAGACATTGTTACATACAAACTGCCGTTTGGCGCGCCGGGAGAGTGGATTGCCGGAAAATTTGTGGCAAAAAAAGTTGAAGAAATTTTTAATTACAGACAAAAAGTAATTGAAGAGGTCTTCAATAAGTCATCCTGGAAGGAATAGTTTCTCAGGAATTTCAATACACAAAATGTCTATTCAGTAAATTGCAAAACCATTTTGTAAGCTTACATGAAATTAAAGGGTAATCTTTGCTTTCTGTACCTCGCAACTGAATGATTGTCTGCAAATATTCTTAGTTTTGCAGCGTAATTCAGGAATTTGACTTTTTGCAATGACTAAATCGGGAAAATCCCTCGTAATCGGGTCGGTGGCCATTTGTATTTCTGCTTCTCTGTGGGGATTGGATGGTATTGCACTCACTCCAAGGCTATATAATCTCAACATTAATTTTGTAGTTTTTATATTGCATGCTCTCCCTTTTTTACTGATGAATTTTTTCTTTTTCAGGGAATACAGAAAGTTAAAAGATTTTAGTTCTAAAGACCTGCTGTTTTTGTTTCTGGTTTCGCTGGCAGGCGGAGCGCTGGGTACAATGTCAATAGTTAAGGCACTTTTTCTGGTTGAATTCAAAGAGCTTTCTGTTGTGGTTTTATTGCAAAAACTACAACCTGTGTTCGCTATAATTCTGGCTGCAATATTGCTGAAAGAGCGTTTAAGCAAGAATTTTGCCCTATGGGCGGTTATTGCAATTGTAGCAGGTTATTTCCTTACTTTTGGATTTACGCTTCCCGACCTGAACACAGGTGAGAAAACCGGGATGGCAGCATTGTATTCCCTGCTGGCAGCTTTTTTCTTTGGCTCTGCCACTGTTTTGGGAAAAGGTGTTTTGCGGAATCTCTCTTTCACCACAGCTACCTTCTTCAGATATGGGTTTACCACAATTATAATGTTCATCTTTGTCTTATTTTCTGGTAAGCTGGGAGAATTTGCCAGCATAACACCTCAAAACTGGCAGATTATTTTAATCATTTCCATAACAGTCGGATCAGGTGCAATCTTTTTGTATTATTATGGTTTAAATAAAGTACCAGCAATGCTGGCATCAATTTGCGAGCTTTGCTTTCCTCTTTCAGCTATACTTTTCGATTATTTATTCCACCAAAAAATTCTGTCACCGGTTCAATGGGTAAGCGTATTGGTTATGTTGCTGGCAATAGTTCGTATAAATCTGGCAGGTCGTAAAGAAATCAACTAAATTGAAAAATGGTTGCATTCCGGTTTAATTTGTTTTATCTTTGATAATTAAAATTTTAACAATCTCACAAAGTATTCTGAATAAAACTGATGAGTTAAAATTGTTAATAATAACTTTAGTTCTAAAGAAAACAAATCTGCAATGTCTTATTTTGATAAATACGATTTTTCTTTACTGATCATTGACGATGACCAGGCCTCTTCATATTTGCTGGAAGCAGGATTAGGCCAGCATTTCAGGAATACATTTATTGCAACATGCGGAGAAAAGGCTCTAGAAATTCTTTCCCGGGAAAACGACATTGGATTTGTGCTTCTTGATATTTGTATGCCTGATATGAACGGCTTTGAAGTTCTTTCAAAAATACACCTCCTTAAGCCTGATTTGCCCGCAATAGCAGTAACCGCATGTATCTATGATGGACTTGATAAAGAATTGATGGATTCAGGTTTTTGCGATTATATCAATAAACCCGTCAGGGTAAAAAAGCTCTTGTCAAAGATTGTAAAGTTTTCTCATGTAAACCAGTGTAAATTTCAGGCACATTGGACAGCGGAGAGAGGGTAAGTTTTGCTGTTTCTTGCTAACCCAACGCAAGGAAGCGGTATAAAAAATGCCACGAATTTTCGTGGCATTTTTTCTTAATTCAGGCATGATTATTCTTTACTTGTCTTTTCCAAGCCATTTATAAACGAAGCCAGCCAAAAGTGCTCCGATTGCAGGCATAACCCAGAAGAACCAGAGTTGTTTAAGAGCAATTCCGCCTTCAATCAGTGCCGGGCCGGTGCTGCGGGCAGGGTTTACCGAAGTGTTGGTAACCGGAATACTAATCAGGTGTATAAGGGTTAAACCCAGGCCAATGGCAATAGGGGCAAGGCCTTTGGGGGCTCGCTCATCAGTTGATCCAAGTATAATGATCAGGAACATGAAGGTCATTATCACTTCAATGAGCAAACCAGACATATAAGAGTAACCGCCGGGGGAATGTTCGCCATAGCCATTGGATGCAAGTCCTCCATTATATGCATCCTGGCCGGAAGCGATTTGGTAAAGTACTAAAGCAGCTAATAAAGCTCCGCCTACCTGTGCAGCGATGTATGGAAGAAGGTCTGCTCCTTTAAAACGGCCTCCGGCCCATAAACCCAGCGAAACGGCGGGGTTGAGATGACATCCCGAAATATGTCCAATGGCATAAGCCATCGTTAGAACTGTCAGGCCAAAGGCCAGCGAAACTCCCAGGAGCCCGATTCCAAGATCTGGTATAGCAGCAGACAGCACTGCGCTGCCGCACCCTCCCAGTACCAGCCAGAAAGTTCCGATAAATTCTGCAGTCATTCGTTTGGTTAACGACATAAATCCTCCTGTTTTTGGTTAATAACAGCTAAATTAATGATAAAATTCTTTACCGTATAATTCTTTAACAATCAATTTGATAAAATGAATTCACCAATTTAAAAAAAACGCAAAAAAAAATACCGGATTTGCCGGCATTTTTTTTTAAAACGGAAAAAGCTACAGTCATTTTCTGCTTCTGAGTATTAAAAAAGCATATGCGCTAAATATGGCGGTGGTAAGCAGTTGAATCCAAACCGGAGTTGAAAAGAGGCTGCCTCCAATTAAAGCAAAATAGATGAATAATGCTTTCAGCAAATAATAGGCTATTTTACTGGCAACAATGGCAGTGGTCATCGCTGCAAAGATATTTTTAATCCTGTCCTTTAATAATAGGAACAGCCACACATTAAGCACCAGCTCTGCAGAAATGAGCAACATTTTGTAAAAAACAGGATGTGCCGAAATCGCGTAAGAGAACAATGGCAATGTTGCAGCCAGGAAATATGCATTTCTTTTGTCGGTATGCAGAACTGCCAGAATTACCATAATCCGCATTGGCTCAATAAGATAAAGCGGAAAATTTAGCAGATGAGAAAGGGTTGGAATGAAATAAACCAGTAAAACGGCTGAAATATTTATCAACAGCCCTGAAACCAAAGACTTACGGTTAACTGCAATTGTGCTCATAGTGTCCTTTATTTAGAGGTTAAAAAACCATCATCTCTTTTTATGGTACAAAAATATCATTTTGTTGTTATCGCCAACATTTTTTTATGATTTTTAGCAAAGCATGGTTCATAATAATTATTTTTACGCCTTGAATGGAGGTTTTGGCAGTCCGAATCTTATCCTGAAAGAATTGTGTGAAGTTGAAAAATATCGGACAGTTGACACGACAGGTTCAAGGTTCTTCATATTGGTTGAATAGCACAACTTTGAATAAGATTTTGCTTAAACTTTTTGACAATTGCAATATGCTATAGATTGCAGGCAATTTTTGGAGTCTAACTACTTAAAAACAGCGATTTATGAAGCGCAGAGATTTTTTGGTTTCAGGAGCAAGCGCAGGTATGCTTGCCGGAGCTTTAGCCGGAAGCGGAGGAGTTTCTCAACTGGCTGCTGCAGTTTTGCCTCAGCAGGGAAACTTCGATTTGGTTGCGGTCCGCGATGGCGAACCTGATGTAATGTTTGACAGAGCCATTGCTTCATTGGGAGGAATGTCAAAATTTGTGAAGAAAGGTCAGAAAGTAGTAGTTAAACCCAATATTGGCTGGGATGTTTCTCCTGAACGCGCAGGCAATACTAATCCAAAGCTGGTAGGGCGTATTGTTAAACATTGTATGGATGCAGGCGCCTCGGAAGTATACGTATTCGACAATACTTGCGATGCATGGAATTTATGCTACAAAAACAGCGGTATTGAAAAGGCAGTGAAAGACAATGGTGGTAAAATTGTTCCCGGAAACAATGAGAGTGCTTATAAGCCAATTCAGATACCTAAAGGTAAAAGCCTGAAAGATGCTAAGGTTCATGAGTTGATTCTTAGTAGTGATGTATTAATAAATGTTCCTGTTCTTAAACATCATAGTTCTGCCAGTTTGTCGCTGGCAATGAAGAATCTTATGGGAATTGTGTGGGATCGCCGTTTCTGGCACCGCAATGATCTGCATCAATGCATAGCCGACCTCATTACCTGGCGTAAACCTGACCTGAACATTATTGATGGTTACAGAGTTATGATGCGCAATGGCCCTCGCGGTGTATCCGAAGCCGATGTGGTGGTTATGAAGCAGCTTATTGTTTCCCGCGATATTGTTGCGGCTGATGCTGCTGCAGCTCTTATTTTCGGGAGCAAACCCGAAGATATTCCGCACATTCGTATTGCCCATGAAATGAAACTGGGAACCATGAAACTGGATACACTTAAAATAAACAGGATAAAAATCTGATATGAGGAGATTGGCCTGGTTGAAGTACCTGAGGATAGTAATATCTCTCCTGTTTCTCCTGTTTACTGTTGTTATATTCCTTGATCCTGCTCAATGGATTCCTGAGTGGTTCACAAAAACTGTTGTTTGGCCACAGTTTGCTCCCTCTCTGTTAAAATTTATAGTCAGTGCTGGCGTTGTTTCTGCAGGTTTTATTCTGTTTTCATTGCTCGCATTGGTTTTTGGAAGACTTTATTGCTCTACAGTTTGCCCGGTAGGAACTATACAGGATATTGTATACAGAATTAAAAGAAAGTTGACCAAAGCCCGGGCATTGAAGTTTGCTCAATCCAGCAATATTTTAAGATACTCTATTTTAATTATTGTTGCAGTAAGTGTGCTGGCCGGGTATTCATTATTACTTACATTTCTTGATCCGTACAGCAACTTCGGCAGAATAATGACACATCTTGTCAGGCCGGTGGTTCAGTTGGGAGGGAATGGTATTGCAGGCATTCTTCACAACAATGATATTTTCTTTTTGCCGAAAACCAATCCTTTTCCGTTTCACTGGGCTTCTTTTATTTCGGCTGTACTCTTTTTGCTAACAATAGTTGTCATGTCGTGGAGCAGAGGCAGACTTTTTTGCAATACAATTTGCCCTGTAGGTGCTTTACTCAGCCTTTTCTCAAGGTTTTCATTGTTTAAAATATCTCTTGATAAATCAATATGCAACAGCTGCGGGCATTGCAGTAAAGTTTGTAAAGCGCAATGCATTGATATCAAAACCCGTGAAGTTGATTTTAGCCGGTGTATTTCATGTTTTAACTGCCTCGACTCCTGTCCTTCGGATGGAGTTTTGTTTAAATCCGGATTGAAACTGAATGAAAAACTAAAAATCAGTAACGAAGAAACAGAAAGCAGCACAAGGAGAAATGTGCTGAAAGGGGTATTGCTTTTATCGGCATATTCTGCCCTGAAAGCTTATGGAGCAAGAGTAACCGGAGGAGAAAAACCTACTGAAATTCCTGAAGGTAAGATCAATATTTCGTCTCCCCCTGGCTCTCTGAGTCATGATCTTTTCAATAAAAACTGTACAGCCTGTAATTTATGTGTAAGTGTATGCCCGACTCATGTGCTTCAGCCGGCTTTTCTGCAATACGGCATGCAAGGCCTGATGCAGCCATATATGGATTATCATTCCGGTTTTTGTAATTTTGATTGTACACTTTGCAGTGAAATCTGCCCTGCCGGCGCCATTCTTCCTGTTGATCCCGAAGTTAAAAAGCTTGAACAAATTGGTATAGCCAAATTTATAGAGGGAAATTGTGTGGTTTATACCGATAACACCGATTGTGGTGCATGTTCAGAACACTGTCCAACCAAGGCAGTTGATATGGTTCCTTACAAAGATGGGCTCACCATTCCAAAAGTTGATGAAACCATATGTATTGGTTGCGGAGCCTGCGAATATGCTTGTCCTACAAGGCCTTACCGAGCTATTTATGTTGAAGGAAATCTGGTGCACAAACAGGCAGAAAAGCCGGTTCATGAAGAAATTAAAATTGAGGATAAAGGAGAGGACTTCCCATTCTGATTTTAATCCTGATCGTCAGGTCAAAATGCCAGCCATCAGCTGATCAAATTCACTTTCATAAAAAAAGCCGTTCAACAATCGAACGGCTTTTTACTATTTACGGCTTTTTGATTCAAGCAACAGGGTATTTTTTGAAAATTTGTTCTGAATGCAGCAGCAGATCAATGTATTGAGCTCTTTTGTAAATATATGGGTCTTTTACTTTTGACTTTGAGAGTTTTCCTCTGAAATCATCAAGAGAGCCAAATCCATGTTTGTCCATAAACGCTTCAAGGTCTTTCAAAATATCACTGATGAGTTCTGGTTTGTGTTTGTAGAGTGCACTCACAATCTGAACTGAATTGGCACCGGCAAGAACCATTTTGGCCAGATCGTTGCCAGTGTATATGCCGGTTGCGCTGCAAATTGAAGCTGAGGTATTTCCGAAAAGTACTCCGGCATATCTTAAAGCAAGGCGATAGTCGCCATCACTACTCAGATTAAAAGGTGTACTGTGCTGAAGAGAGTCAAGGTTTACATCGGGCTCGAACATTCGGTTAAAAAGCACAAATGCTTTGGCACCTGCTTTTTCCATTCTTTTTATAACCTGAAGCGGGTTGGTGTAGAAAGCGCTCAATTTAACACTTACCGGTATTTTTACCTTTTTACAAACCTGTTCAACTACCGAAACCTGCTCGTCCTCAATTGATTTTGCATCGGTGTCAAAATCGCGGGGGACTGAGAAGAAGTTAAGCTCAAGCCCATCGACACCAGTTTTTTCGATCAGTTCGGCGTATTCAACCCAGGTTTCTGTAAAAACGCAATTGAGACTTCCAATCAGGGGTATGTCAAGCAAAGCCTTGGCTTCTTTGAGTTTTAGTAAATGTTCTTCGGGGCCGGCATGTTGCATACCCGGATAAAGACTTACCATTTCGGCATTGCGTTCATTATAAAGCTCCATTTCATCCTGAAACTGAATACTCTCAAGCTGAATCTGCTCTTCAAAAAGCGATTTGTAAACAATTGCCGCAGCTCCGGCATCCTGCAGTCTGCGTAGCATTTCGGGTTGGTTTACCATGTTGCTCGATCCCACAATAATCGGGTTCTTGAGTTCAATTCCCATGTAATTAACAGCCAGTTTTGTCATAGTACTTTCTCCTGATTGGTTTAGATATTTACGTTTTATTTTATTAACAATATCTTTACATTTTTTGTTTTGCAGTAGTTTAAGATTATGGCGAAGATTTTGTAAATATGTTCAACAGTATGTTAATTTCGGATACCTTAAAACTGAAATGAATTAATCTGATGCTGTGTTTTGAGTTATTATCTTACGCTTTTTTATAGTGAGCTTTTATTCCGGAAAAAATAGTGCAATCGTTTGCTGAAAGCATAGTTTGACATTTTTTTAATACTTTTTTTTCCTTTCCGAAAAGCATTGTTTTACTGAATTATCCCTGTTTGCTGGCTTTTGGGGTCTTTTCTTAATTAAACTGATTATAAATTAGCCTAATACGGCTTCAATTAAACTTAAAAGCAGAAATAATTATCTTCAAAAACAGTAATTTTGCACTGCTTTTAGGGTAAAAGCGTGAGTATTTGTTAATGAGCGTTTTAAATCTAAGACTGATATGACACAAAAGAGAAATTTTGTTACCTGTGACGGAAACTATGCCGCCGCACACATTGCTTACATGTTTAGCGAAGTGGCTGCAATTTATCCCATCACACCATCTTCAACCATGGCAGAATACGTGGACGAATGGGCTGCCTACGGAAGGAAAAATATTTTCGGGGAAACCGTTAAGGTTACCGAAATGCAATCTGAAGCCGGTGCTGCCGGAGCTGTTCATGGTTCATTACAGGCCGGAGCACTCACTACCACTTACACAGCTTCACAGGGTTTGCTTCTGATGATACCGAATATGTATAAAATCTCAGGCGAGTTATTGCCTGGAGTATTCCATGTTTCGGCCAGAAGTCTTGCGGCTCAGGCACTTTCAATTTTTGGAGATCATTCCGATGTATATTCAACCCGCCAGACTGGTTTTGCAATGCTGGCCACCGGAAGTGTTCAGGAAATTATGGACATTGCCGGAGTTGCTCATCTTGCAGCTATAAAATCCAGAATTCCCTTCCTCCATTTCTTCGATGGTTTCCGTACCTCGCATGAAATTCAGAAAGTTGAAGCTCCTTCAAATGACGATCTCGCTCCTATGATTGACTGGGAAGCACTCCAGGCCTTCCGCGATCGCGCTCTTAATCCTGAGCATCCTGTAACCCGCGGTACTGCGCAGAATCCTGATATTTACTTCCAGTCACGCGAAGCTGCCAACTCATTCTACAACGCGCTGCCCGATATCGTTGAGAATTATATGCAGCAAATTACCAAACTTACCGGCCGTGAATATCATCCGTTTACCTATTACGGAGCTCCCGATGCCGAGAATGTTTTGATAGCTATGGGCTCGATCACCGAAACCATTAAAGAAGTGATTGATCATCTGAATGCTCAAGGCGAAAAAATTGGTCTTGTATCTGTTCACCTTTACAGGCCTTTTTCTGCCAAATATTTCTTCAATGTAATGCCAAAATCAGCGAAACGCATTTGTGTCCTCGATCGTACCAAAGAGCCCGGAGCAAATGGAGAACCGCTGTATCTTGATGTTAAGGAATTGTTCTACAATCAGGCTGAAAAACCTCTGATCATCGGTGGCCGTTATGGTCTCAGCTCCAAGGATACCACTCCTGCCATGATTGTTTCTGTTATTAACAACCTTAAGAGTAATGAGCCCAAAACTGGCTTTACCCTTGGTATTGTTGATGATGTTACTTTCCTTTCACTTCCGTTGCTTCCCGAAATTGACCTTGCCCCCAAAGGAACCTTCCAGGGTAAGTTTTATGGAATTGGCGCCGACGGAACAGTAGGAGCGAATAAAAACTCAATCAAGATTATCGGAGAAACTACCGATAAGTATTGCCAGGCTTATTTTGCTTATGATTCCAAGAAATCAGGCGGTGTAACTACATCTCACCTGCGTTTCGGAGATACTCCCATTCGTTCACCTTATCTGGTAAATACCCCCGACTTCGTTGCTTGTCATGTACCTGCCTATCTTGATAAATATGACATGCTCAAAGGTCTTAAGAAAGGTGGTACTTTCCTGCTTAACAGCATCTGGGATGTTGAAGAAACCAAAAAACGCCTGCCCGATTATATGAAGCGTTACATGGCTGATAATGATATTCAGTTTTATATCATTAACGCTACCGAAATTGCTGAAGAAATCGGACTGGGAGGACGTACCAACACCATTATGCAATCATCTTTCTTCCGCATTTCGGGAGTTATTCCTTATGAAACAGCGGTAGATTACATGAAGAAAGCTGTTGTAAAGGATTTCGGCCGCAAAGGTGAAGAGATTGTAAAGATGAACCATGCAGCTATTGACCGCGGTGGTGAAGTTACCAAAGTTGAGATACCTGCCGAATGGGCTAAACTGTCTCCTAAAAAACCAGGATTTGAAATTGATGCACCTGCATTCATTAAGGATGTTGTAATGCCTATCAATGCAATGAAAGGTGACGATCTTCCGGTAAGTGCTTTCCTTGGCCGCGAAGACGGAACTTTCCCCGCAGGTACCACCGCTTACGAAAAACGCGGAATTGCAGTAAGTGTTCCGAAATGGATTCCCGAAAACTGTATTCAGTGTAATCAATGTGCCTATGTTTGCCCTCATGCCTGTATTCGTCCGTTCCTGATTGATGCAGAAGAAATGAAGGTGCTGCCGGAAGGTACTCCAACATTGAATGCAATTCCAAAAACATTCGATGGTCTTCAGTTCCGTATTCAGTTGAGCCCGCTCGATTGCACAGGATGCGGAAACTGTGTTGATGTTTGTCCTGCCAAAACCAAGGCCCTTGAACTTGAACCTCTGGGAAGTCAAATGGAACAGGACAACCTTTGGAATATCATTTCAAGCAATGTAACTTATAAAGATACTATTGTAAATAAGGAACAGAATGTTAAAAACAGTCAGTTTGCCCAGCCTTTGTTTGAGTTCTCCGGAGCTTGCACAGGATGCGGTGAAACTCCATATATCAAACTGATTACCCAGCTTTATGGTGACAGGATGATGGTTGCAAATGCAACTGGTTGTTCTTCTATTTACGGCGGATCTGCTCCTTCAACTCCTTACACTGTAAATGCAAAAGGCGAAGGACCCGCTTGGGCAAATTCACTTTTTGAAGACAATGCCGAGTACGGATTTGGTATGGCTACGGCTGTTTCCAAACTGCGTGAACGTATTGCTTTACGTATGGGTGAGATTCTGAAAGGAGATTATAATGCCGATCTTAAATCAGCATGTGAGGAATGGATTGCCGGTAAAGACAATGCCGCACAATCACGCGAAGCTTCAGCCAAAGTGCTGCCTTTGCTGGAAAAAGAAACCTCTGCAGTTGCCAAGGAACTGGTTTCACTTAAACAATATTTTGTTAAGAAATCGGTATGGATGTTTGGCGGTGACGGTTGGGCTTATGATATCGGATATGGAGGACTCGACCACGTTATTGCTTCGGGTGAAGATGTAAATATCCTGGTTCTTGATACAGAAGTGTATTCCAATACTGGCGGCCAGGCATCTAAATCAACGCCTGTTGGTGCTGTTGCCAAATTTGCTGCCAGCGGTAAAAAGGTGCGTAAAAAAGACCTGGGTATGATGGCCATGAGTTATGGTTTCGTTTACGTGGCTCAGGTAGCTATGGGAGCTAATCAAACTCAGTACCTCAAAGCTTTGCGCGAAGCTGAAGCTTATCCCGGACCATCAGTAATCATTGCTTATTCACCATGTATCAACCACGGATTGCGCAATGGTATGGGTAAAGCTCAGGATCAGATGGAGCATGCTGTTGAAGCTGGTTACTGGTCGTTGTATCGCTACAACCCACTCCTCGAAGAGGAAGGCAAAAACCCGTTCCAGCTGGATTCCAAAGAGCCTGATTTTGGCAAATTCCAGGGTTTCCTCGAATCTGAAGTACGTTATACCTCGCTTAAAAAATCATTCCCCAAAGAAGCAGGCGAATTGTTTGCCGCTGCCGAAGAGAATGCAAAATGGCGTTACTATAGCTACCGCAGAATGGCTGATATGGATTTTAGCAAAAAATAATTTGCAGAGTCCTTAATTCAAACTTAATTTTGAGCCGGGAATTTTCCCGGCTTTTTTATGTATTTAAATATGAAAAAACTCGCTCTGGTTATTGTAATCGCTGTTGCAATGCTTTCTTCATGCAAAAGAGAGAAAGAGGCAAAACAACCTGATACATCGGGATCTGCTGTTACGGAACAAATATCATTTCAAACCGATTCAGCTTTACGAAAGATGCTGATTAATGAGCATATGGTTCTTGCTACTTTATATCAGCAAACTGCAGCTGAATACAGGGCGCTTTGTTATCAGGCCTTTAATTTTGGCAGGATGATGCTTGATGCAGATCTGGCTGATAAATCTATTGACAAACACCGGATAATTGTGCTGGATGTTGATGAAACAGTACTTGACAACAGCCCTTTTCAGGCAAAGTCGGTGCTTCAGAGTACTTCGTATCCGGTTAACTGGGACGAATGGTGCAACCTTGCCACTGCCGATCCATTGCCGGGAGCAATAGACTTTTTAAAATATGCAAGATCAAATGGTGTTAGTATTTTTTATGTAACCAACCGAAAGGATTACCTGAAAGAGGTAACCATTAAAAACCTTGCGGAACTGGGGTTTCCTCATGCAGATGCCGAGCATGTAATCACCAGAAGTGCAGAAGCCAGTAAAGAAGGCCGCAGGCAGGAATTATTGAAAAAATATCATATTTCTTTACTTTTTGGCGATAATCTGAATGATTTTTCTGAAGAATATGAAGGCCTTTCAGTAAAAGAGCGCCTGGCCGCAGTTGATAAGACATCACAGGAATTTGGCCGTAGATTTATTGTTTTGCCAAACGCAATGTATGGTGACTGGGAAAATGCGCTTTACGAATACAATACCCGAATCTCCGACTCATTAAAGTTTGAAATGCGCCGGAAAGCATTAAAATCATTCTGATATCAGGAAACGTTTGTTACAACACAATCCATGCTGATGTCGTTTTCGTCCGCAGGTATTTCGCTGAACATCTGAAAACTAAAGCAGATCCCGCATTTGTAAGTTTTTAAACTTTTCAAAAACCGGTCATAGTATGCTTTTCCTCTGCCCATGCGGTTGTTTTTTAAGTCAAAAGCAACGCCGGGAACTATTATAAAGTCAATGGCTGCGAAATCTTTAAACAAAGGGCCATCAGGTTCGGGGATGCCAAACCGCTCGCCGGAAATTAATGCCTGTTCGCTTTTATACTCTTTGATATGCATAATTTCGCCATCAACAGATGGTAACAAAATGCGTTTCTTTTCTGCCCATTTTTCAATAAATCGGTGAGTGATAACTTCACCTTCAATTGACCAATAGGCAAGAATGGTTTTTGAAGCAATAAATTCAGGTATTTCTTCAACCTTTTTAAATATAATTTCAGAAAACAACTCAGCTTCAGTCCTTTTCAATGCAGTTTTTTGCTGGTTTACCTGTTTTCTCAGATTTCTCTTTGATTCATTGATGTCCATAGTCATGTTATAAAAAATAAAACCCGCCATTTTTACGAATGGCGGGTTCTGCTGATAGTGCTGTATTAATAAATGTTCAGAATAAAGGGCAGCCGGGCCTGTATTCCCTGTATCTCAGTTAATGATTTTAACTCTTTAACATATTGATACATATTTCCAAATTCCTTTCTCAGCATCACATCTGTAGGCTCGCCCGAGAGGCCTTCCATAAACTGAGTGAAGGGATCTTTTTGTTCAGGCAGCGATGTAGTTCTGTAGTTTTCCAGCTTAGCGAGCGATGCAGCAACCTGAATGGCTTCCTTCAAACCACCTGTATTGTCAACCAGGCCGATTGATTTACCTTCAATACCGCTCCATACCCTTCCTTGTCCTATACTGTCAACGTTCGCTGGTGTCATGTTTCTGCCATCCGAGACATGGCCCACAAATATGTCGTAAATTCTCTCAACGCTGTTGGTCATAACTTTTTCTTCATAAGGAGTCATAGGCCGGGTAACTGAAATATAGTCGGCATGTGTGTTGGTTTTTACTCTGTCTATGGTCACTCCCAACTTGTTCTGAAGCATCTTGCTAAAATCAGGAATTACGCCGAATACGCCGATTGAACCTGTTAAAGTGGTAGGATTGGCTAAAATACTGTCAGCTGCACAGGCAATGTAATATCCTCCGGATGCAGCATAATCACCCATGGAGACTACAACCGGTTTGGTTTCACGGGCCAGTTTTACTTCTCTGAGAATAACATCAGATGCGAGGGCACTTCCCCCGGGTGAATTCACTCTGAAAACAATAGCTTTTACTGAGCTGTCTGCGCGGGCTTTGCGGATTGCGCGCGAAATTCTTTCTGAGCCAATGCTGTTCTCATTGCCTTCTCCTCCACCAATATTACCTGATGCATAAATTACAGCAATCTTGTCTTTTGATCTGCTTCCTTTGCTGTCAGCTGGAGCATCCTTGTACTTTGAAAGTCCGATAAATTCGATTTTATGATCTTTCTCTTTTGCAAGTTTTTCGCGTAAAAGATCCAGCAACTGATCCTTATACACGATCTTGTCAGCAATCTTGTATTTTACAGCATCATCTGCCGTTTGCAACAGCAGTGAATCTGCAATGGTATTGAGCTCATCAACTGGTATATTACGCTGTTTGCTTATTCCATTGAGTATATGGCCCCAAATTGAGTTCATATATGACAACGTTTGCTCGCGGTTGGCTTCGCTCATCTTATCACTGATAAGGGGCTCTATAGCACTTTTGTACTTTCCATGCCTGATGATCTGCGCATTGATGTCGAGTTTTTCAAGCAAGCCTTTAATAAAGGTAATTTCTCCGGCCATTCCTCTGAAATCAATGCTTCCTTCAGGATTTACACAAATCTCATCGGCTACTGTGGCGAGATAATACGCCTTTTGGGAGTACATTTCGCTATAGGCAACAATGAACTTACCGGACTCTTTGAACTTAAGCAGCGCATTTCTGATCTCTTCGGTTGTGGCCATTCCCGATCCTATAGTACTCAGATTAAGCAGAATACCCTTGATATTTTCATCTTCAGCAGCTTTTTCTATCAGCTCAATGGTCTCGAGCAGTCCGGGAGAATTATTGGTTGTAAAAAGTGTTGATTCGCTGAAGTTAAACGGGCTGTCCGAGCTCCTTTCGGGAATTGGGTCAGTGAGAGTTAATAAAAGTACACTATCTGATTTAACAACCACTTTCTCTTTGCCCGCCATGGCAATTATTGAAGCGATTACGATTAATGAAAAAATGCCCATAATGAGCATTGTCAGAAAAAAACCAGCCATTGAGGCCAGCATAAATTTAAAAAACTGTTTCATCTTGCTGATATTTATTGTTCAAAATTACATGATTTTTTCAGTTTTGACCAACGGATACAAAACATTTATTAACCGCAGGCTACTTGCTGAATTTGTGGTCATTTTTTTAGACGAATTTTCCTGATGTCGGTTACAAGGAAGGCATAACTTTTACCAGATTTTATTTCTTTTGGATAAATAAGAAAACTGCGGGTTAAATAATAAAGTTTTATTTCCGGGGTAAGCTCTTTACTTTTGTAGAATGAATTTTATTGAAACGCAAAGGGCTTGTTTTTTAATTGGAAGTAATCTGGGCGATCGTCTTGGGCTGATTTCCAAGGCTATAGGTATGCTTCATCAAAAGCTTGGAGATAATATAAAAGTATCAGGTGTTTATGCAACTGCACCCTGGGGTACCCATTCTCCGGAAGAGTATCTGAATATTGCCATTAGTCTTGATACACATTATTCGCCATTGGAAACGATGCAAAAAGCGCTTCAGATTGAGAGAGAGCTTGGTCGTATCCGCACTGGGATTCTTAATGAACCCCGGTCCATTGATATTGATTTAGTGCTCTTTGGAGCTGTAACTTTGAATACTGAGGTTGTTACAGTGCCGCACCCCCGCATGCATCTGCGAAAGTTTGTATTATTGCCTCTCAGCGAAATAGAACCTCATATGGTTAATCCTGTTTTACAAAAGACTGTTGGAGAAATGCTTGCTGAATGTACTGATACTCTTCCGGTTGAAATTTTTACTCACATTTGATCCGGTTTGTTATGATATACGATTATATAGCCATTGAAGGTACTATCGGAGCCGGAAAAACTTCTCTGGCAGGTATGCTTTCGGCGGAGTTTAATGCAAGACTTATTCTTGAACAGTTCGAAGACAACGATTTTCTGCCAAAATTTTATAAAGACCCTTCTAAATATGCATTCCCGCTTGAACTTTCATTTCTGGCAAGTCGTTTTCAGCAATTAAAAAACGAATTATCGGTAAATGATCTGTTTAAATCATTTACAATCAGTGACTATTTTATTAATAAATCTCTGATTTTTGCCAGACAAACCCTGCAGGATGATGAGTATGCATTGTACGCTAAACTCTTTAATATTATAAATCTGTCGCTCCCGAAACCAGATCTGCTGGTATATCTTTATTTATCAGTCGATCGGCTTAAATCCAATATTGTTAAGCGGGGCAGGCCGTATGAGCAAGATATTGAACACTCCTATCTTTCAAAGATTCAGGGAGGTTATTTCGATTATATCCGGCAGCAATCCGATTCCAGAATTCTGATTGTAGATACCAATGAAATTGATTTTGTGAACAATGTTGATCACTATCAACTTATTAAATCAATTATCCTTACCGAAAGGCAACCCGGAATTCATACGATTGATCCTTTAAATCTCTAAATTTTGTTTTTGCAAGAGTTCATTGTCTTATTTAGAATAATTCTTGCAGTTTATTGCATTATTTTTGATGCATAAACTACTCCTCAACTTTGAGGTTTCAGCTACATTTTCTTTTCTCAATCTTATCTCATAATGCACATATTTCTGTCTCTTGCAGCTGTTATTATTGTGTCACTGATACTGGCATTATTTATCATTGTGCTCTTTGTTATGTACTTCAGGGTATCGGCTCAGAAAGACAAAGTCATCAGTTTGTTGCGGGAGCAGAATAAATCAATACTTAAAGTACAGGAGGAACTGAAGTCGGCCAAAGAAATGGCTGAAGAGTCTGACAGGCTTAAAACATTTTTTCTGGCCAATATGTCTCACGAAATACGAACTCCGCTTAATGCAATTATGGGGTTTTCTTCGTTGCTTAATGATTCAGCACTTTCTGAGGAAGAACGTCGTCAGTTTGTAAATCTTATACATGATAACAGCAATAAACTGCTTGATGTTATGGGCGAAATCTTCGACATCGCCCAAATTGAGTCTGGTATTATTTCGATGCAGTTTGAGCCTTGTCCGGTTAATGAATTATTGATGAACCTGGTTTCGCAATTCAATATTGAAAAATCAATGATTGGGAAGGAAGATATTTCAATCAGGCTTAAGAAACCAAATAAAGATGCGGCATTTTCTATTTTTACTGATGAGCACAAGCTAAGGCAGACTCTGGTCAATCTTATTGAGAATGCCTTAAAATATACTGAGCAGGGTAGCATTGAAATTGGATACTCGTTCAGGGAAGACGACAAAGTTGAGTTTTTTGTCCGGGATACCGGTATTGGATTTAAACAGGAAAAACTTGATGTTCTTTTTCAACGTTTCAGGCAGGTTGACGAAGGTCACAGCCGTACCTTCGGAGGAGTAGGGTTGGGCCTTACCTTGTCAAAAAAGTTTGTTGAACTACTGGGCGGAGATATGTGGGCTGAGTCTGAAATTGGAAAAGGATCTGTATTCTATTTCACTCTGCCTTATAAGCCTTCTGCTTCCTGATTGCAGGATTCTGTTTGAGACACAATGCGAAAGCAGAAGTGTGAATTACCCCGGATTTACTTTCTTTTTGGGATTCTTTCAAACCTTATCATAAGCATTTTTGATTACTAGTAATCTCGTTCCTGATAATTTATCGTTTGAATCCGGCCTTTTTCGTGATGCTTATTTAGTCATTATCACAATAAAAAACACCCCGCAAAATGCAGGGTGTTTTCTTTTCACTCACTCACTCATTCACATTTAATCTAGCTTTGAAATTCTTTCAAAGAATCCATAAGTTTTTTTCTGGTAAAGAAAATCCGGCTTTTAACTGTTCCAATGGAAAGGTTAAGATTCTCGGCTATTTCTTTGTATTTGTAACCTGAAGTATGCATTTCGAAAGGCTTGCGCTGATCTTCTTCGAGACGTGCAATGCCAGCCTTGATTTCCTTGGTGCTTAATTCACTTTCGGGAGAAACAAAATCAGATTTGCGGGGAATATTCAGGTAATAAAGATCTTCGGTAGTGTCAACAATGGTGTTTGCCTTCTGGTTCCTTCTGTAGTTGTTGATGAAGGTGTTTTTCATTATTGTGTAGGTCCATGCTTTCAGATTGGTGTCATCAGCAAATTTATCCTTGTGTGTCAGAGCCTTGAGGTAGGTATCCTGAATCAGGTCTTTTGCTTCTTCCCGGTTGTTGGTCAGGGTATTTGCAAAATAAGAAAGATTGTCATGGAGTTCTATGAGGCGGCGGTTGAATTCAATTGCTGTCATGGTTATGTGGTTTTTGGTTTGTCTGATTGATGTTTAACAAACATAGTGCAGAATTAAACAAAAATTGATGTTTTAATACAATTTTAACATTTAATTTTTGGATAACTTGTGTAATAATAGTCTAAATAACTGTAAATGAGGGTTTAATAAACTTGAATATTTTTTCTTATTTTGTTAAAGAAAATGGCATTTTAAGTTAAACAAAAACTTTTACACTAATTTATTTCAAAATGGGACAATAGGTGTCCCGAAATGGTAATATGTATTTTTTCTGAATATTTAATATGCATAAATAGCTTGTAAATCAATTAAATATAGATTTAGTTATTTGAATATTTAGCTCACTATTTAGTATCAAAATGGGCCAAATGATTTTTATTAAGGCCGGGCTAGTATTTAAAAAATATTATTAATGGGTTCATCTGTTTGATAAACAGTGTGTTAATATTTTGTTTAACACGCAAAAAAAAACTGACATGCCGGCATGACATGTCAGTTTTGTGGAATAATTTTGTTTAATGTCAGACCGATTGTTTAATTTTTACAATGAACTCTTCGGGCGATGTTATTTTAACAACATTTGCCGGGAGCTGTATGTTAAACTCTTTGGTTTGATAGCCGGTTATAAAAATAGAATTATGTTTAAACGCAACAGATAGCTGCTGTATATATTCTGAGTACTTCTTTTGTGTTACCGGTGTGGTAATTGAAGTAAACAAATAGTCAATGTTGTGTTTGCCGGATACTTCCACAAGGTCTTCAAACGGAACAGACTGACCCAGGTAAAGCACTTTGAAACCATTCTTTTTTACCAGATAGCTGTAAAACAGCAGTCCCAATTCATGCCATTCGTTTGAAGGCAAAAACATGAGGAAGGTTTTAGCATCTGGTTTATGCATGCCTGATTGTCCGTCAATAGCAATGATCAGCTTCTGTCGCACTAAACTTGAAACAAAATGTTCCTGAGCAGGATAAACAGTTCCGATTTGCCACAGAAGACCTATCTTTTCAAAAAACGGATAGAGGATTTTAACAACAGTATCATCAAAGCCCAGTTTGATAACAGAAGATGACAGAACCCGGTCAAATCGCGTTTCATCAAGATCAATCATGGAAATAATAAGCTGTTCAATCTGGTTTTCATGGTCATAGGCGCTTTCTGATATGTCCATAATGCGCTCATTAATTTCCTCATTGTCCATATTAACAATGTTGGAAATCTTAATCCCATTCCTGTTCAGAATCGAAACATTAAGCAACTTTTTCAGGTCGTTGTCAGAATAGTACCTGATGTTGGTAGATGTTCGCTCCGGAGAGATAAGCTGGTAACGCTTTTCCCATATCCTGATGGTATGGGCTTTTATACCTGTAAGCTTCTCCAGGTCCTTAATAGAGTATTTTATGGTTGGTTGTCCAGTGTAAAACATTTTGTCCAAGGCTTTTATGTTATCCTCTAAACAACAGTTGTTGAAAAAAGTTTAAAAAATGTTTAAGAAAAATGCAAATATATTCAACAATGAATGTGTTGCCCAATAAATTTGCACGTTGGTCGTTCAAATCTTGTTCAAATTGCATTGAACAGAGTTGGAAATAAATTCAGAACTTCTTGACTAGTATTGTTTTCTAAACAAACGAAGATTAATTATATTGCTGAAATCAAGGCTTTAGCTTTTTCAGGAATAATTGTCAGGCCGTTCAAATCCTTTCCTCCGGCGGTTGCAATATGAGGTTGACCTCCGCCACCTCCCTTTATTTCTTTGGCAAGTTCTTTAATAATTGCTACAGCATTGTATTTGCCACCAGCAGAAAGTTGTTCTGAAACTGCCACAGTAAGCCCTGGCTTCTTCTCATAATCAGTGCCCAAAACAACAACCAGATTATTTTCAGCTGCAATAAGCTTAAATGCCAGATCTTTTGCTACAGCCGGGTCAATTTCCAGAGTATGTGCAATAAACTTTATGCTGTTTATGTTATCTGCACCAGCAAGTAATTCGCTAAACAATTCCCTGGCTTTTTCAGCTTTCATCTGCTCAATCTGATGTTTTAGTTTGTTGTTTTCATCAAGCAGATTTTTAATACCCCTAACGGGATCAACAGGGTTTTTAACCAATTCCTTGATTTCCTGTATTAAAAGGTTTTGTTTGTTAAAAAACTCCTCTGCTTTTGCAGCGGTGATGGCTTCAATTCTTCTAACACCTGCGGCAATGGCAGATTCTGAGGTAATTTTAAACATGCCAATTTGTCCTGTAAAAGAAGCATGTGTTCCGCCGCATAGTTCTATCGAATTTCCAAAGCGGATGGTTCTTACCTTGTCGCCATATTTTTCGCCAAAAAGAGCAAGAGCACCGGAGTTTCTGGCTTCTTCAACGGGAACAGATCTGTGTTCATCAAGTTGAGAATTCTGGCGAATCATTTCATTTACCTGTTTTTCAATTTCCTGTATTTCCTCGTTGCTGAGTTTCTGGAAATGTGAAAAGTCAAACCTAAGGTAATCGGGCCCTACATAAGATCCTTTTTGTTCAACATGTGTGCCCAGAACATTTCTCAAGGCATGATGCATCAGGTGTGTGGCGGAGTGGTTGTTGGCGGTGTTCAGTCTGGCTTCGGCCGAAACAACTGCCTTTACTTCTGCTTCAGGGTGAGCAGGGAGTTTATCTGCCAAATGAATGATGAGATTGTTCTCTTTGCGAGTATCAGTTACATTGATTTTTTCGCCTTCAACTTCAATAAATCCGCAATCCCCGATTTGACCACCTGATTCAGCATAAAAAGGTGTGGTTTCAAGTGCAATCTGCCAGATTTCTTTTCCTTTTGCAGTAACTTTTCTATATCTGGTTATTCTTGTTTTGGTTTCCAGAGTGTCATAGCCTACAAATTTTTCTTCGGCAGCATCAATTAATATTACCCAATCGCCTGTTTCCTGACTTGCATCTTTTCTTGATCTCTCTTTTTGCAGTTCAAGTCCCTTGCTGAATCCCTCCATATCAACATCAAGGCCAGCCTCGCGTGCCATCAGGCTGGTAAGGTCAATCGGGAAACCGTATGTATCGTAAAGTTCAAAGGCAAAATCACCTTTAATAATTTTTTCGCCTTCGTTGGCTGCAACATACTGATTAAACTTGTTTATCCCATGCGAAAGGGTTCTGAGGAATGAACCTTCTTCTTCTGCAATAACTTTCTCAATAAGGCTTTGCTGTGCTCCAAGTTCAGTAAAATAACTGCCCAGCTGATCTTTAAGAACAGGTATTAGTTTATAGATAAAAGGTTCGTTCAGATTCAGGAATGTGTATCCATATCTAACAGCCCGACGTAAAATCCTTCTGATAACATAGCCGGCTTTGTTGTTGGAAGGCAGTTGGCCATCAGCAATAGCAAAAGCAATGGCTCTTACATGGTCAGCAACAACACGCATGGCAACATCAGCTTTGGCTGATTCGCCGTATTTAATATCGCAAAGTGCAGAGATTTTCTGAATTACCGGTTGAAATACATCGGTATCATAATTGGATTGTTTGCCTTGCAGAACCATACAAAGGCGTTCGAAACCCATGCCAGTATCCACATGTTTTGCCGGAAGTGATTGCAGGCTACCATTTGCCATGCGGTTATACTGCATAAATACCAGATTCCAGATTTCAATTACCAGCGGATGGCTTTCATTTACCAGAGTTTTGCCGTCTATTGCTTTCCGGTCTTCGTTGTTGCGTATATCAACATGTATTTCGGAACATGGCCCGCAAGGACCGGTATCTCCCATTTCCCAGAAGTTGTCCTTCTTATTGCCTCTTAAAATACGGTCGGGCGAAATCCATTTTTTCCAGAATTCCAAAGCTTCGGTGTCTTCACTCAGGTTATCGCCTGCATCTCCTCCAAAGATTGTTACATAAAGCCTGTCCTTGTCAATTTTAAATTCTTCGGTGAGCAATTCCCATGCCCAGGCAATGGCTTCTTCTTTAAAATAGTCGCCAAATGACCAGTTGCCAAGCATTTCAAACATAGTATGATGATAAGTATCATGCCCAACCTCTTCCAGGTCATTGTGTTTTCCTGAAACTCTCAGACATTTCTGAGTATTGGCAATACGAGGAAATTTTACTGGTGAATTGCCCAGGAAAATATCTTTAAACTGATTCATGCCAGCATTGGTAAACATAAGGGTGGGATCATCCTTAACTACCATAGGAGCAGAGGACACGATATGATGTTCTTTTGTTGCAAAATAGTCAAGGAATTTTTGCCTGATTTGTTGGGCGTTCATGGGTTGCATTTTATGGTAAGAGGTTTTGTTTACTTTTTTTAACAATCTTTGGGCTTGCAAATTTAGTTGAAAATGTTAATTTTGCAGACAACAGGGATAAATCCGGAAAATTCGGATTAAAACATTAACTATCAGTTGTTTACCTTTCTATGGCAAAGGTCAGATATCATTTTAACACCCAATCTCTCAAAATTGAGAAGGTTAAGGTTACCTTTAAACAGCGTTTTCTTAGGTTCTTATCGGTATTTTTTACCGGGCTTGTTTTTGCTGCTCTTGTACTGGTGCTTGCTTACAATTTTATTGATTCTCCCAAAGAACGAATTCTTCGGCGTGAAATTGAACAGTACAAATTGCAGTATTCCATTCTTAATGACAGGCTTGATAAGGTACAGGCAGTAGTTACCGACCTTCGAGAGCGCGATGACAACATTTACCGGGTGATTTTTGAAAGTGAACCTATTCCTGCTTCTGTGCGTGAGGCAGGCTATGGTGGCGTTGACCGTTACGCCCGTTTGGAAGGTTTCAAAAACAGCGAAATAATCATTAATACTACCAAGAAACTTGACCTCATAACAAGTCAGCTTTACGTTCAATCCAAGTCTTTTGACGAGGTTTTTTCCCTGGCTAAAAGGAAAGAAGAACTTCTGGCTTCCATCCCTGCTATTCAGCCTGTTGCAAACAAAGACCTCAGACGTATAGGTTCTTATTTTGGTTATCGTACTGACCCATTTTATAAGGTAACCAAATTCCATGAAGGCATTGACTTTACAGCTCCGGTTGGTACTGATATTTATGCTACCGGAGATGGGAAAGTGGTTAATATTGAATTTTCGAGGCGAGGCTACGGAAACCTTGTTGAAATAGATCATGGCTTTGGTTACAGAACTGTATATGCACACCTGTCGAAAATGAATGTTAAAATGGGGCAGAAGGTGAGCCGGGGCGAAGTAATTGGTTTTGTTGGAAACACAGGAAAATCTACTGCGCCTCACCTGCATTATGAAGTGCGGAAAAATGGCAAGGCGGTTGATCCGATCAACTTCTTCTTCAACGATATTACACCTGAAGAATATGCTGCCATGATAGAGTTATCTCAACGTCCGTCGCAAACCCTGGATTAGGATTGTATGCCTTACAAAAAAAAGGAAATAGAAAAAGTTTATTACAGAATTGGTGAGGTTGCCGAAATGTTTAATGTTAACATTTCGCTCATCCGCTTTTGGGAAACCGAATTTGATATTATTAAACCATACCGCAATAAAAAAGGTACACGATTTTTTACAAAACAAGATGTGGATAATTTTCACCTTATCTATCATCTGGTCAAGGAACGGGGTTTTACGCTGCAAGGAGCCAGAGAAAAGCTTAAAGAAAATCCTGATGAATTGAACAGAGATCATGAGATTATCAAATCTCTGCAGCAAATAAGGGCATTTCTTATTGAACTGAAAGAGGAGCTGTAAAATTACAAGTACTTTTCAGGTATCAGATAATTCCGGACGTAGTCGTTTACACCCTCTTCAAGTGAGTAAAACTCCTTATTATATCCGGCATTCTTCAGTTTAGCCATATTGGCTTCTGTGAAATACTGGTATTTGTCTCTGATATCGGCCGGGGTGTCAACGAAGTCGATTATTGTTTTCTTGTCACAAGCAGTAAATGTTGCTTTGGCCAAATCAAGGAAGGTTCGGGCTTTGCCTGTGCCCAGATTGTAAAGACCCGATTCAGGTTTGTTCTCAAGCATGAAAATAAGCACAGAAACAACATCCTTTACATAAATGAAGTCGCGCAACTGACCGCCATCTTCAAAATCGGGCCGATGCGACCGAAAGAGCTTGACTCTGCCGGTTTCGTTTATCTGGTGGTAAGCATGGAAGATGACCGATGCCATCCGGCCTTTATGGTATTCGTTGGGTCCATACACATTAAAAAACTTCATGCCAGCCCAGAAAGGAGGAGCGCTCTCCTGCGCTAAAGCCCATTTGTCGAAATCGTTTTTCGACACTCCGTAAGGATTTAATGGCTTAAGGTCATTTACAATTTCATGATTGTCGGCATAGCCCAATTCTCCAAGTCCGTAAGTAGCAGCAGATGAGGCATAAACCAAAGGAATGCCGTACTTGCTGCAGGCATTCCAAACCGACATAGAGTAACCTGTGTTCAGTTCGTCGAAAACTGCCATATTAAATTCGGTGGTATCGGTTCTGGCTCCTATGTGGAAAATAAATTCAATCTCTTTGGCATGTTGGTCAAGCCATTCAAAGAATTCTGCCCTTTCAGAAAACTCCTGAATTGATTTATCTATAAAGTTGCCCGCTTTTTCTTTTTTCGAAAAGTCGTCAACTGCAATAATATGTTTATACCCTTTCTCAATCAGGCTGCCAATAAGGCAACTCGCGATGAAACCTGCTGCACCAGTAACAACAATCATATTCTTTGTTTTTGCTGCTGCAAAGTTAATCAGTAACTAAGTGCTATTGAAGATAGTTTGGATTATTTTTTAAATCCGTACAATTCAAACATGAGTTTAAAGAGATCTGTATTTTCCAGAAGTCCTTCAAAATACATAGCACCCGGGCCAAAAGTGAACACCGGGACAGGAATACCGGAATGGTTGTCGGATGTAAATTTGCCATTGGCTTCACCGGTTGAGAAGTTTCCTTCCAGGTTTGCAAAACCGCCGGTTTCGTGATCGGCAGTAACAATTACTAAAGTTTCCTTGTTTTTCTCGGCATAATCAAGCGCAATTCCTACAGCTTTGTCGAAATCAAGGGTTTCAGAAATCATATAATTTACATCATTATCGTGTCCGGCCCAGTCAATCTGGCTGCCTTCTACCATCAGGAAAAATCCGTTTTTGTTATCTTCGAGCAGCTCAATAGCTTTGGATGTAGCCAAACTAAGCATATCGCCTCTGCCTTCATTAAATTTGGGTGGATGTTTGGGGTAAAGCAGCCCTGCAAGTTTGCCTGAGGTTACATCCATCATTTCAGGAATGGATGTAACTACTTTATAGCTAAATTTCTCCAGACTGTCAGTCAGCATCAGACCATCTTTGCGCATTGCAAAGTTGTCGAATCCACCACCAATAAAAACATCAATGCCTGAATACAGGAACTGTAAAGCAATATCTTCTTCCATTTTCCGGCTGGGGACACTGGTTACAAATGAAGCGGGTGTAGCATGAGTAATGTCGCAGGTAGTTGCAACACCAGTACTTTTGCCATTTAATCGTGCATAATGAAGTATGCTTGTTACAGCAGTTGAATCGGGGAGCATCCCAATCATTCCATTGTTGGTTTTTATTCCACAGGCAATTGCAGTGCCTCCTGCTCCTGAATCAGTAACATAATCGTCGGCAGAAAATGTGCGGCTCAGGGCAATGTGTGTGCAGCGAGAAATATTCAGATTGTCGCGGCTGGCTGTCATGGCTGCATAAAACTGTGCCAATCCCATACCATCGCCAATTAATAATATGATATTGCGGGGTTGTTCACTTTTGGGAATGCTGTTTGTTTTCTGTGCAAAAATATTGTTTGAAAAAGTCAGTATCCCGATAATGAGAAAAACCGGAAGAATTTGGGTGGAAAGCTTCTTCATTCTTTTAAATATTTGGAGGGGTATAAAGTGTGTGGCAAAGTTACTTTTTAATTCGTTAAAGCATGTTAACAAATAATTAATTCATTTTTTGTAGTGTGTAATATCGTTGATTATCAGTGAATAAGAACTCTTTTAATGAACGGAAATATAATCAGGGTGATTGGTTTTTAAATGGCGCTATTCGTGCGATCCTGAGGCTTCGGCACAATTTGCATAATAAAAATGGATACTTGTATGCAGAAACGATAGTTGTTAAAAGTAAAAGCAGTTTAATATGCTTGCATAAAAGTTGTTGTTTTTAAAAAAACAGTACATTTACCCGCCCAATTAAAATGCCTTTTTTAAATTGGCAGATGGGGT
>JANJXJ010000082.1 GCA_024709105.1 Lentimicrobium sp.
GGTAAATTCCGTTTAACAATTTCCCTTACGATAAACTCTCTTACAGAAAAATGGGTAAAACCCTTTTCTTTAACGAGATATTCAACGATTGTGCCTTTGCCGGCGCCCAAAGTCCCTGTAATTCCGATGACTATCATACAGCAATTTTTCGGCAAAAGTAATGGTTTTGGCCTGAATTGGAGAGGTGTTGGTGTGAATTAAACAAAGCCATTGCACGTGCAGACAAAAAGGAGGCATTTAAGCAGGTTAATTACTAAATTCGCAAGTCAAAACCAATGCAATGACAAACTCAGGTCAGGTAAATATTATCAGAATAACGGACGAAGACAGGCAGCACATGCAAGTTTCAAGGCAAATACGTTACCAGGTATTTGTTGAAGAACAGCATGTGCCCGAGGAACTCGAGTATGATGAATACGAATCTTCGAGCCACCATTATCTGCTGTTTGCTGATGGCAAAGGAGCAGCAACCTGCCGCTGGCGCGAAACCTCAGGTGGCATCAAGCTGGAGCGGTTTGCTGTACTTTCCGTGCACAGAGGCAAAGGATTTGGAGCGCTTATGCTGCAGCATCTACTGGATGAGGTTATCCCAATGAACAGGAAAATTTACCTGCATGCCCAGGTGCAGGTGTGTGATTTTTACTCAAAATATGGATTTGCAAAAGAGGGCGAAAGATTTGAAGAAGCCGGTATTCAGCACTTTAAGATGAGTTATATCAACAGACTCTCTGATCCTAATAACAATGAGTAAATCTGTTCACCAGAAAATTTCATGGATTTCTCTGGTGTAATCAGGTATTTATTTTCATATGATTACATTTGGCACTGACAATATTGATTTTAAATCGCAATCTCCTTCCACACCTTCTTATCCAGGTAAAAGCAGGACTTTATCCCACAATCTTTCATAATTTCTTTGGCTTCGTTAAACCACAGGCTTATTTCGCCGGGCTGATGGGCATCGCTGCTCAATGTAACGGGTATTGCTTTATTGCTCAGTTGTTTAAGTATATATTCCCCCGGGAACAGACTGCTGCTGCGGCCTTTGTAGATGCCACGGGTATTAACTTCAACAATAAGATTCTTTTCGGAAATAAGAGAAAGGGTTTCATCAATCAAACCGGTGTACCATCCGGCGTTTTCGTCGAACAAACGGCCCTGGTTATGCATTTTTATTTTGTCGAGATGGCCTACAATGTCAAAGGTTTCCTGCTCAACCATCTGATTGATCTGATGCCAGTATGCAGTTACTCCGGCTTTAATATCGCCAGCGAAAATATCATTTAAACCCGAGTCATAGGTTTCGCGGCGGGGACCGTCAATAAACCAGAGACGATCATCGGTTCCGTTTCTTACCAGATGCACACTCCCAATAACATAATCAAGGTTCAGTTCGTGTTTTAGCTGAGCAAATCCGGTGCACATATCCGGTACAAAATCGGCTTCAAGTGCCAGAAAAATATTTATTTCATTGCGGTATTCGGCTTTGAGGCGGTTGATTTCAGACGCCCAGGCGATTTCTGTACCTGGTTTTAAAGCAAAGGTGTTCTCAAACGGAAGTACTGAGTGCTCCGAAAAGCCAAGGTCATCGAAACCCTGCCTGATTGCTTCCTGAACGTATTCTTCGGGAGCCGCTGAGCCGTCTGAGAAAAAGGAGTGTGTATGGTAATTAAAAAGTCTGGTCATTAATTTTAAGTTTGTTTCTGAATAAAATAACACAAGCAATCAGTTTTTTTCCGATTGAACCTGAAACAGCGGATGACCGGCTTCTACAAGCAGATACACTTTATCGCCCCGGCGCAAAGTTTCGGAAGCAGCAATCGAGCAGTGCTCGCCTTTCTGTGCCTGTTCTACCACCTGCATTTCCACCCTCAGCTCCTGCACCCGGGCTTCATAAGCTCCGGTAGTTGGCCCGATTATCAGAATTTCATCACCCACACTTATGGAATGAGTTTCAACCTTGATTTCGGCTACATTGAGTTTTGAAAAGAAGTTTACTACCTTGCCGACATATACTTTTTTCTGAGTTGCCTGAGAGCCATACCTTTCTGACCATTCACCTGTCTTTTCACCCAGGTAGTAACCGCCCCAGAATCCCCTGTTGTAAACCTTGCCCACTTCATGAGTCCATTGTTCAACATTCTCGCGGGTATATTGCCTTGATTTCCAAGCTTCAACCGCCTTATGATAAGTAAGTGTCACCGTTTTTACATACTCAGCAGAACGGCCCCTGCCTTCAATCTTCAGTACACTGACTCCGGCATCAAGCAAGCGGTCAAGTATGGGAAGTGTCATCAGGTCTTTGGGCGACATAATGTATTTGTTGTCCACCTCAAGTTCAATCTGATTATCAGCATCTTTTACATGGTATGCTCTGCGGCAGGGCTGCAAACAAGCACCTCTGTTTGCTGAAGAGTTAAAATTATCAAGACTGATGTAGCATTTTCCTGAAACAGCCATACATAAAGCTCCGTGCACAAACACCTCAATCTGAACCAAATTCCCTTTTGGACCGCGAATTTCCTGCTGTTCAATGGCTCTGGTGATAGCTGCAATCTGTTCGACACTCAGTTCACGGGCCAGCACCATTACATCAGCATAATTCGCATAAAACTTTACTGCCTCAATGTTGGTGATATTGCATTGTGTTGAAATATGGATTTCAACCCCCTGCTTTCTGGCATACTCCAGCACCGACAGGTCGGATGCAATGATGGCAGTAACATCACTTTTTTTTGCGATATCAACCATTTCGCGCATCACCGGCAGTTCTTCGTCGTAGATGATGGTATTGAGGGTAAGGTAGGATTTTACGTTATGCTCCCGGCATATTTCTGCTATTTGCCTGATTTCGTCTGTTGAGAAGTTGCTTGACGATCTGGCGCGCATATTCAGCTGCCCTGCCCCAAAATATACCGAACCGGCACCACCCTGAATGGCTGCCATCAGCGAATCGAACGAGCCGGCCGGAGACATAATTTCTATTTCACGCATTCCAAAAGTTTTTGCAAAGGTAATTCTTAGTTTTTTACCGGATACAATTCAAAATTAAACACAAAGCCATATGGTTTTTATTCAAATTAACTGCAAAATCAACAGACTGACGGCAATAATCTTAGCAGAATTCCTTTTACATGGGCCGATTCAAGGGATTTTTGAGCTGTAAAATATTAATTTTCAATTTTCTCCAAAAAAAATCAACTTACTTTTCCCGTTTTTTTAAATTATAATATATTAGCCTGCTTTTAACGACTACTCATAACTCTGCTGTGAAGAATCATACTTTTACCCATTCCCCTGTCAATGACATTTCCGGGCCAGGGTCAGAATACTATCAAAATGAGTATGCTGCCCTTGAAAGTGCTGTAAGGTCGTTTAATATGGCCGGCTTGATTATGGGAAGGTTTTTCATTAAAGATGCCAGCATTGTACATCATGAGATATTGTTTGAATACCCCGGGCCATCATGGTTAGAATCAGACCTGAATCTTCTCGCAAAGTATTTTGTGTCAAATGATTCTGAAGTATTTTGTGAAAGCAACGACAGCAATGGCAGTTCAATTTTTATTCTTCCGCTGCATTTGTCGAAAGAGCAGAATCAGTTTTTAAGCTGTTTTATTATCAAGGAAAATCAAGCTTTCAGCGACCTGGAGAAATCATGTTTTCAGCGCTTGAGCAATCTTATCGCAGAAACCATAAACCTCAGAAAGAAAGAAGATCTTTATAAATACGAAAACTCAAAATACAGTCATTTGTTTTCGGCTGCGCCCGAAGCAATTGCAGTGCTTGACGACAACAACCGCATTCTTGATGTTAATCCTGAATTTGAAAAACTGTTTTTATATAAAAAAGAAGAAATTACCGGCCTCAACCTCGACGAACTGATTGCTCCGGCCGATCATCTTGACGAAGCCCGCACACTAACACGCAAAAACTGGGAAGGTCAAAAGGTAGCAATTGAAACTACCAGGTTGCGCCGCGACGGAAAAATTATTCATGTTTCCATTTTGGGCGTTCCTTTTGAACATGGCAACGGGCACTTCAGAGTTTTTGGAATTTACAGGGATATTTCCGATCGCATAGCAGCCGAAAAACAAAAGCAATCCCGCCTTGAACTCATTGAAAGCCTGAGCAAATTTTCAATTGAAATTATAAATTCTGAAAGTTCAGATGTTGACCCCATTATTGAAAAATTGCTTAAGGTAGTGGCCACTTCAAACCAGGCTGAAAGGGCTTACATTGTAAGGTACAGGGAAGCAGAGCACTTTGTTGAAATTACGCACGAGTGGGTTGATGATGCGGCGTATTCGCATAAAACCAGACAGCCTTTTATATCCGGCAATGAAATAAATAACTATCTGGCAAGTCTGAAAAAAGGTAATATTTACAACTTCACCAGAGCAGAAACCAAACAAATTGATGGAGCATCGGAAGTAGAGTTTTATATGGACCTGCTCAACATAGAGTCTCTGGTTAATATCCCGGTTTTTTCAGCACATAAGTTTTACGGTTATATTGGTCTCGACACTTACAGCAGGCCCGTAAAATGGGAAGAACAACACCTGAATGCGCTTAAACTTACCGGGCAAATCATACTCAGTGCCCTGGAGCGAAAACATACCGACGAAGCATTGCAGCAGGCTTTGCAACAGGCCAAAGCATCCGACAAACTTAAATCGGCATTTCTGGCAGGTATTTCGCACGAAATCAGAACACCGATGAATCATATCCTTGGATTTATCGAACTTCTCTCGGAACCCGATATCTCGCTGGCAGAAAAGGCTGATTTTATTGAAATCATGAAGAGCAGTGGCATGCATTTGCTCAGGCTCATTGACGATGTTATTGAACTGGCCATGATTGATTCGGGGCAGGTTTCACTGAAAGAGGAGCGCTGCGACCTGAACCGGTTCTTACAATCCATATTTCATGAAGCAGATGCTTTAAAGACAAATTACGGGAAAAATAACATAAAAATTATCCTCAGGAATAACCCTGTATTGCGGCCTTCCATCTTTTTATCAGACGAATCGCGCCTGAGACAAATGGTAAGCAGCCTGATTTCGAATGCAGTTAAATTTACCGAAAACGGCAGTGTTGAGTTCTGGTGTAATATTATCGAAAATAAAACACTGGAGATAGTGGTGTCTGATACAGGAATTGGGATTGATCCGGCAGATCAGTCAGCTGTTTTCGACAGATTTCACAGACTTGACAATAACCTCTCGCGGCAATTCGGCGGCGCGGGTTTAGGCCTTTGCATCAGCCAGAGTCTGGCCAAACTATTTGGAGGAAAAATAACACTTGAATCTGTTCCCGGAAAAGGGTCAACCTTCAGCATAACCATACCTTACAAGCCATATTGCGCTCCTGTTTTTCAGGGAAGCAAAACCGCTCCCGGATTTCCTGTTTATAACTGGGCAGGCAAACACATTCTTATGGTTGAAGACGACCCGGTAAATATGAGGTTTCTTACTGTTCTTCTGCTTAAGACAAATGCCGTGCTGCATTATGCATCAAACGGACAGGAAGCCATTGAAATGGTTCAGAAACAGAGTTTTGATGTGGTGCTTATGGACATGGATCTTCCGCTGGTAAACGGATTTGAGGCAACCCGGCAAATAAAAAACATGAGACCCGGGATTCCGGTAATAGCACAAACTGCCCATGCCATGAACGATGACCGCAAGGAGTGTATGGATGCAGGCTGCGATGAGTTTATTGCAAAACCCATCGACAAAAATTTTCTTTATAAATCCATTGAAAGCTTCCTGAACCCTGCAGAATAATATCATGGGTTATCAGATGCCAGCCATTCAGCCCACGACGATTTGGTTTCTCTTAGATTGAGCCCTGTTAATTTTACATTTTCAGGTAAAACAGCTTTTAAACGTGTCGCAAAATCAATCAGCATATTTTCGCTTGTGGGCGGATAATCAACCAAAATAAGCCTTCCTACAAAATCGCCCATAGTTTCGAGCTGATCGGGAGCAGTGGGGCGATGCAGCACCAGGGCATGGTCAAAATGCTGAATAATTTCATCTTCCACCAACCTTTTCAGGGCCTTAAAATCCATTACCATACCAAACAATGGCGAAGCCGGGTTTTGCTCAGGTTCTCCTGCGACAGTAACCAGCAATTCGTATGAATGTCCGTGAATATGTCTGCATGGCCCTTCATACCCTGCCAGGGCATGAGCCATCTCAAACCTGAATTCTTTGGTTAACCTGATTACCGTCATTGCAAGGCTTTATTTTACAATTCTTGCAAATGCAGGATTTTTACCTTCTTCTGTCAAAGAAATAATATAATATCCTTTTGATAATGCACTGGTATTTACCCGGATATGATCGGCTGTGGTTGAATAATCGGTAACAAAGGTCCGGCCGGTAATATCAGAGAATGTTACTGTAACGTTTTCGCTGTAGTAACCGCCGTGACTTATCGAGCAATCGTTAAGAGCAGGCACTGGATAAACTGTAATATTCCTGTTGATTTCCTGCTCGTTGGTTCCTGTGGGCCAGCCCCAGATGAGAGCGGCAAAATTGGGATTATCAATAAAAGGGTTGCGATTGTTCTGATAAGAATATACGGCATTGTTTCTGTTAATCTCTTTCTGACTCACAGGATCAGCCATATGCCAGTCGCGCATCAGAGCCAGCCCCCAGGGTTTAAGCTGAGCGCCATTGGTCATATCACTTCCCGGCCAGCTGCCGTCTTCGTTGTAATAGCGAACCGACATATAAAAATAGGTACGTGCAAAATCTCCCTTGTACTCATCAATAGGCTCAAAAACAGTTCCGCTGTATCCCGGATAGGTATTGTTACCAACCTTGCTTCCATTGTTTGAGGTGTAGGTGGCATTTCCCACCTCTCCGAAGGGATAATTGCTTCTGCGGTTATTTACATACCCATCGGTGGGATACAAATGAAAGAGATCTGAATTCATTGGTGCCTGATCCCCGAACCAGCTTTTTGGCCAGGAGTGTTCCCGGTTGTAACAATCGCATTCGCTGTTATAATTGCCGCATTGGTCAGAAAAAAATGTCCAGGAACAATTGGAATACATGTCCCATACTTTTCCATTGGGTAATTTATCGGTATCTTCAAAAGCATTCCACAATCCCGAATAGCTTATAACATTGTGATTCTTGATAATATTGTGAAGCGCAGCCTGCAAAGCAGTGCCGCTGAGCCCGTTGGCCTGATTATAATATCCGGCAGGTGGCTGGGCATTGGTTAAACCCAATATCAGTAACAATCCCGAAAGCAACAGTAATTTACTCTTCATGAAAACAGGTATTAAAACAAAAGAAAAACTGAACGCAGTGCCACTGCTGCAACACCAACGCCCGAAATTAGAAAAAGACTTCGTATCTGAGGCTTGAGGCCAAACCTTTGTCCGGAAAACAGTCCGGAAACTACTGCCAGAACCTCGAAACCGAAAATCATTGCAAAACCAGAGCCCGGAACAACGATGCACAAGCCTGTTCCCAGGCCCGCAAAAAAGTAATTGAATCCACGGCTTAATGAAACAAGGAAAACCGTTTTGGCATCATCAACCAGTACAATTTTTTCCTCGGGGCTAAACCGTACCGATTCCAGGATAAGTTTAAGGCCCGTAATTAAAATAACAGCAGCACCTGCAATACCGGCATTGAATGGCAACTTCCCGGCAAAAAAAACCGCTGAGAAATACCCTGCTGCAAAAAAAACAACATTAAAAACAGCAGAAACAGCAAGAAGATACGGAATCCTGATTCCGAGTTTTTTGTGCAGGGAGCCCGTGTACCACGAAGGTGCAAAACTGCCCAGTGCCAAAGCCAGGAAAAGAAATATAAGGACGGGGGTTTCCAATTGCCTAAAAATTTGAGGCAGCAAAAGTAGTTAAAAATGACATGCTGTAGGCTCTTCCCCAAAAAAGGTGAGAAAATTCCAAAATATTTTGAACTTTAAACAACAATTATTTGTACATTTGCAGCCCTTTTACAGGTTCTTTGGCCTCGGTGGCGGAATTGGTAGACGCGTCGGTCTCAAAAACCGATGAATGAGAGTTCGTGCCGGTTCGATCCCGGCCCGAGGTACAAGGCAAAATCCCCTGAATTTTTCAGGGGATTTTTATTTTGACCACATCATACATGCAAAGCCTGTCTTTACGGAACAGTCTCTCTCACTGATTACAAGCCCATCGCCATTACCAGCAGTTCAGCAATGTCGTAGTTTTTAACTTCATCCTGTTTGTCCCTGAACTTAATTCCATCGGTTAGCATGGTCATACAAAACGGGCAGGCGGTGGCCACTATGTCGGCTTTGGTAGCCAGGGCTTCTTCTGTTCTTTCGGCATTTACTTCCTTGTTTCCGGGTTCAGCTTCCTTAAACATTTGTGCACCACCGGCTCCGCAACACAAGGCCTTGCTCATATTGCGGGGCATTTCTTTCGTTTTTGACCTGAGCGACGCAATAACTGCCCTGGGAGCCTCGTATTCGCCGTTACCCCTTCCCAGATAACAGGGATCATGAAATACAATAGTTTTATCGCTGAAAATCTCAGGATCGGCAACCAGTTTTCCTTCATTTACCAGCTTCCTCAGAAAAACAGAATGATGAATTACTTCGTAATTTCCGCCCAGATCGGGATATTCGTTTTTGAAAACATTATAACAATGCGGGCAACAGGTAATTACCTTTTTCACTTCGTAGGCTTTCAGGGTTTCTATAACCGTGAGGGCCTGCATTTGAAATAACATTTCATTACCGGCTCTGCGTGCCGGGTCTCCGGTGCAGGTTTCCTCCTTTCCCAAAACAGCATAACTAACGCCTGCCTTGTGAAGCAACTTTACAAAAGCCCGGGTCACCTTCTGATAACGTTCATCAAAGGCTCCGGCGCAACCCACCCAGAATAAATACTCAGGAAACTCGCCTTTGGCAGCTACTTCGGCCAGAACAGGTACTTGTATGGAATTACTCATTTGGTTTTCTTCTTTAATTCTTGCATTGTTTTATAACCCTTCGGTCCATTTGAGCCGGTCTTCGGCAGGATATTGCCAGGGGGCGCCATTATTCTCAATATTGGCAAACATGGTGTTGAGCGAAGCAGGTGCAGCAGCTTCTTCCATAACCAGATACCTGCGCATGTCGAGAATCAGCGAAGGATGATTAATATTAACAGGGCATTCCTGTGCGCAGGCATTGCAGGTTGTACATGCCCACAACTCCTCGGCCGAAATATAACTTCCAATCAATGCCTTACCATCATCAAAAGATTTGTCTTTCACCAAACCCGGCCCTTTTTCCTTCATCCTGGCACGCAGATCAACAAAGATTTTACGCGGAGAAAGAAGCTTGCCGGTAATATTAGCCGGACAAACCGATGTACATCGGCCGCATTCGGTACATGCCAGCGAATCGAGATAGTTTTTCCAGGTTACGTCTTCAACATCTTTTACCCCGAAACGCGATGGTGGCGCTTCCCCTGCAGGAGCCGCTGCAAATGCTGTTTCAGGATTCATCATGAGTTTAACCTCACGGGTTACACTTTCCATGTTCGGCAAATACCCCAATGGGCCGAGCCGGCTAAAGAAAACGTTGGGAACCGAAGTAAACACATGAAAATGTTTGGAATATGGCAATACATTGGCAAAGGCAAATATGAGCAGAATGTGCACCCACCACGAAATTTCGTGTAATACAAACTGATTGCTGCCAGGAGTAAAGAGTGTTTCAGACAATCCTGCACTCACAGGATATATGCCCTTGTAATTTTCGGCATGCTGGTGAACATAGGTAAGATTTATGCCGGCAAGTGAAACCATCAGTAAAAAAATAAAGGAAAGCGCTACTATGGCATCCTGTTTCGATTTTTTCTGCATTTCAACTCCATAGAAGCGCTTTATGGTAAAAAACAGCCGGCGGGCCATAAAAATCAAAATGGAAATCATAATTACATAAGCCATCACATCGCCCGAAGCCATCACAAAATCATAAAACCTTCCGGTTGATGACATACTCCGTTCCATTCCGAAAACACCATCAATTACCATTTCTATGCTTCCCAGGGTAATGACCAAAAACCCCCAGAAAACCAGTGCATGTAGGAATCCGATAACCGGGAAACGAAATATTTTTGATTGTCCGATGGCCACTTCAAGCGTCAGCAAAATCCTTTCCTTCCACTGCGAAAGCGGAAACGGTCGGGTTAGCCTGAAAAAACCAATGATTCTGCGGGCTGTATAGCCAAATATTCCCAGTGTAATGAGCAATGCCAGTACAAATACAATTTGTTTTACCATACCAGAGTTTTTACGGTGTAAACACGATGCAATATAGAAAATTCTTTTTTACCTTGTGCATCTGCGCGGTTTTTTTGTTTCAAACATCATTGAACAAGTTTTGTAAGCAGGATTTGAAATTCCTGAAGGAATGATGAACAGCAAACTGCTTTTCCAGGCCAATTAGTAATGGCAAAGCTAAAAATCTTCGGAAGAAATACCGGCAGATAATTAAGTCTTACCTGAATCCGCGACCCCTGTTTCATCGAAAAATCTATAAATCAGGCATTTTACAATTCGGTTTAAATTTTTGTAAAAAAAAGGCGAAAAATTTTGCATTTATGAAAAATGCCTTACTTTTGGCCGCATCAAGCTGATGATTATGCGTTCTGTTTACCAATTACGGCTTACTTCCAAATCAACCTTCCGCAACATCAAGAACCGGGACGAATATCAGTTTTAGTATCCCTGTAGCCAATACTTTAACTATTGGTTTCATTTTTTTTCTGCATTTATTAATTTTCAACAACTGATTTTATGGAATTGCCATTTGCCGAATCATATAAAATAAAAATGGTGGAAACCATCCGCCGCAGCACCCGCGAAGAAAGGGAAGAATGGATCAAAGATGCCCATTACAACCTTTTTAAGCTCAAAAGCGAACAAGTTTTCATTGACCTGCTCACCGACTCAGGCACCGGAGCCATGAGCGACAAGCAATGGAGCGAAATGATGCTTGGCGACGAAAGTTACGCCGGCGCATCATCTTATTTCAAACTGAAAGATACCATTTCCGAAATTCTCGGGTTCCCGTATTTCCTGCCTACCCATCAGGGCAGGGCGGCCGAGAATGTACTCTTTTCAGCTTTGGTCAAAGCCGGCGATATTGTACCGGGCAACTCACATTTCGACACCACCAAAGGACATATTGAATTCAGAAAAGCCAAGGCTGTTGACTGCACCATCGATGAGGCTTTTAACACCACCGTGCTGCACCCTTTCAAAGGAAACATCAATCTTGACAAACTGGAAGATGTGCTGAAATCGCATCCCAAAGAAAAAATTCCGTTTATTGTAGTAACCATTACCTGCAATTCGTCGGGCGGGCAGCCGGTTTCAATGGAGAACCTTCGAGGGGTAAAACAAATTGCTGACAAATACGGCATTATGGTTGTATTTGACTCTGCCCGTTTTGCCGAAAATGCCTATTTTATCAAAACCAGGGAGCAAGGCTATGCTGGCAAATCTATTCGTGAGATAGTGGCTGAAATGTTCAGTTATGCCGATGCCATGACCATGAGCAGTAAAAAGGATGCCATTGTTAACATGGGCGGTTTTATTGCCTTGCGCGATAAGGCATTGTTTGAAAAAGCTTCTGTATTTAACATCATGTTTGAAGGGTACATTACTTATGGTGGCATGTCGGGCCGCGACATGAATGCTCTTGCACAGGGACTTCGCGAAGGCACTGAGTTTGATTACCTTGAAACGCGTATAAGTCAGGTAGCTTATCTAGGGAACAGACTGGTAGATTTTGGCGTTCCTGTTCAGCAACCATTCGGCGGACATGCCATTTTTGTGGATGCCAAACGTTTTCTTCCTCATTTGCCTAAGGAACAATTTCAGGCTCAGACACTTGCTGTTGAACTTTACCTTGAAGGCGGAGTAAGGGGCGTTGAAATTGGAGCTCTGCTGGCCGATCGCGACCCCGAAACCCGCGAAAACAGATTCCCTGCATTGGAACTCTTAAGGTTAACCATACCGCGCAGGGTTTATACCAATAATCACATGGATTATGTAGCTACCGCATTGGCTAATGTTTTTGAACGCAGAAACAGCATTATCAAAGGATTAAAAATTACAGGTGAAGCACCCATTATGCGGCATTTTACGGTTGATCTGGCAAGAGAATAAACCGCTGCTTAATGTCATGCTTAAAAAAAAGCCCGCTATTGGCGGGCTTTTTTATTCATTTAATACATATCAGGGCTTGGGCTCAACGGGGTTTCCGGATTCGAGCGTTTCATCGCTGCCTTTAAGGTATGACGGCAGGTTAAGTCCGGCCATATTGAAAAGATCGTTGAGCGGAGGCACGGTTTTCATCATTCCTGCCACAAAATTGGCTGTGGATCCATTGCCGTTTTCGCTGTTACCAGAATCCCAAACAGTAATTTTGTCAATTTTAATATTCTTGACTGCCTCTACCTGTGTTTTAACTAATTCCGGCAGTTTTTCGATAAGCAACAGCTGGAATGCCTTGGTAGGATCGCCACCTGCAGCTCCTACCACTTCGCGGTATCCTTCGGCTTGTTTGGTAAGGATTTCATACAAACCCTTGGCTTCAGCTTCCATTTTAGCAAAAATAGCATCTGCTTCCCCTTTTGCCTGCACACGAATTCGCTCAGCTTCGGCCTGTGCTTCGATAATGGCGCGTTGTTTGGCAATTTCGGCGGGAATTACAATATTTGCATTTTGTGTTGATCTTTCGCGCTCAGCACGGGCATTTTCGGCAAGCTTTTCGGCCTGATAGGCTTCTTCGAGTGCTTTGGCCTGCTGTACCTTTTCAGAAGCCAAAGCAATGCGCAATGCTTCAGCCTCCTTTTCACGGCGGTTGGCTTCGGACTGGGCAATGGCAATCTTTGCTTCATTTTCGCCCTGAATAGCAACCGCATTGGCTTCGGAGGTTTTTACCCTGGTATCTCTGTCTGCTTCAGCCCGGCCAATAGATTCGTCTTTTTTGGCTACTGCAATACTTACTTCACGGTCTTTTTCAGTATTTGCAATTTTAACATCGCGGTCGCGGTGGGTTTCAGCAATTTGTGTGTCCTTTTCGCGATCTGCCAGTGCTTTTCCGGTTTCACCGATTTTTTCCTGCTCGGCAACACTGATTTTCGCTTCATTAATTGCCTTTGCTGCAGCTTCTTTCCCTAATGCCTCAATGTAGCCCGATTCGTCCTTGATATCAGTTACATTCACATTAATGAGTTTCAAGCCAATCTTTTTCAGCTCACTGTCAACATTCTTCGAAATATTGTCGAGGAATTTATCACGGTCTGAATTGATCTCTTCAATAGTCATGGTGGCAATAACCAAACGCAACTGACCAAAAAGAATATCTTTGGCAAGTTCCTGAATCTGTTCCGATGTCAGGCCCAGCAATCTTTCGGCTGCTGCATTCATACTGTCAGACTCGGTACTTATTGCAATAGTAAACCGGCAGGGAACATCAACCCTGATGTTCTGACGGCTGAGCGCATTGGTAAGGTTAGCTTCTATGGAAAGAGGCTTGAGGTCGAGAAAAGCATAATCCTGAATTACCGGCCAGATAAAAGCACCTCCGCCATGTACACATTTGGCTGAACTTCCGCCGGTACGACCGTAAATTACAAGTATTTTATCAGATGGGCATCGTTTATACCTGCTGACAAGTGCAGAAACCGTAACAAAAAATACAACGGCTGCAATAGCAATAAGAACAATTGGGGTTAACATATACTTTTTGGTTTAGAATTTCTCAACAATCAAAATGCTCCCCGATTCAACGGAGATTACTTTTACCAGGGTGTTGGACTCCAGACGTTCATCGCTGGTCATGGCATCAATTTCGTGAAATGCACCTCTCACACTAATCTGAACTTTTCCTTTACCTTTTCTGCCGCCCGGAATGGGAATATAAACTTCGGCCGTTTTCCCAATGGTTTCTTCAATTTTAAAGGAATTGTCTTCGGCAAGTTTCTGAACCTGCTGAATAATAAGGAAGAAAAGATAAACAAACAGCAATCCTACCAGAAATGCAACAACAATGAGCCAAACCTTGCTGCCAATGGTTCCATAGAACGAAATGCCTGTCCAGCTTAAACCCAAAAGAAAATTTATCAGGTTACGCAGCGAGAAGAGTTGGAATGGCGCTTCAGTTCCCGAGAGATTACTGTCAAAATCGGCATCAATTCCATCGGTAGCATCAGTCCCAACAAAGGTCATGATGGTTTGAATGAGAAAAATCAAACTGGTGGGAATGGCGATAAACCAGAATGCTTTTAATAGCGGGTCAAGCCCTTGCAAAAAGTCCATAATATAATAATTTGTAAATCAATTTATTAAAATTACAAGCCAATCAAAATCTTTCAAAAATTAGACAGTGCAATATAAGGAGAATAATTGTGCAACTGTGTTAAAACTTTTAAAGTGTTTGGCAAATAATGAAAAATCTTCAAATGAGGAATCCCGGATCATATAATTAATTATTCACAGTACATCCTCATAAATCAACAGTACATCCCCTATTATTTTAGGATGATGCCTCCTCATTTCATCTTTGCATCACAAAACCACAACAAAATGAGAACTATTATATTTTTCTTTCTTCTTTTTATAAGTTCGGCTCTAAGCGGGCAAACCATCATTTCCGGGGTGGTGAAAGCCCGCAACGATGGCCCGCTGCCAGGCGCAAATATTTATCTGAAAGGCACTTACGATGGCACTTCGAGCGATGCCAGCGGCAAATTCAGTTTCAAGACCTCAAAAACCGGAAATCAGATTCTAATGGTTGAATTTCTCGGATATGAGCCATTCAGCACAGAAATTAATGCCACCGGACAGGAAATTAAACTAACGATTGAACTTACCGAGACCTTCAGCAAGCTGGATGCTGTAACCATAACCGCAGGTACTTTTGAAGCAGGAGATAAAAAACAGGCCAATACCATCAGCCCGCTCGATATGATTACCACTGCCGGTGCTGCCGGAGATGTTTATGGTGCATTGCAAACCCTTCCGGGAACCACTGTAAACGGAGAATCGGGCCGCCTGTTTGTAAAAGGTGGCGACAGCGAAGAATCACAAACCTATATTGACGGAGCCCTGGTTCATACTCCATATATTTCAACAGCCCCCAACACGGCTACCAGAGGAAGGTTTAATCCTTTTATGTTTAAAGGTACTTTATTCAGTACCGGCGGCTATTCCGCCGAATATGGCCAGGCCCTTTCCAGCGTATTGCTGCTCAACACCAACGATATGCCTGCCGAAGATCAGCTCGACATATCCTTGTTGACGGTGGGTCCTGAAATTGCCGCAACCAGGCGGTGGGAGTCAGGTGCGGTTACAGCTACTTTGTCTTACACCAACCTGAAACCGTATATGCAGATTGCCCCTCAGAACTTTGACTGGGAAAAAGCACCTGAATCGGTTTCGGGCGCGCTCAGCTTACGGCAGAAAACCGGCAAAACCGGAATGCTTAAAACCTACACCAGTTATGATGCCGGTGGATTTATTCTGGGGCAGGAAGATCTTAATCTTAATAAAAGAATTGACTACAACCTTAAAAACAAAAACTTCTTCATCAATACCTCATACCGGAACTCAATCACAGAAAAATGGAGCACAGCCACATCAGCTTCTTTTACATTTGACCGTGAAGATGTAAAATTTGATGAAAATAAGTTTGACAAGGATCTCAGCGGGGTTCATCTTAAACAAACCTTCAGCAACGAACTCAGCCGGAAAATTACACTGCGTTTCGGAACCGAGTGGCTGAGCAGAAGTGTTGAGCAGACTTTTGCAAATCAGGCAGATACTTTTAATAACGAGTACAATAATAATTTACTGTCAGCTTTTGCTGAAGCTGAGATGTATGCTTCGAAAAAGTTTGTGCTGCGCACCGGAGTGAGGGCTGAATACGGCAGCTATCTTAGAAGAGCCAATCTGGCTCCGAGAATAACTGCAGCGCTCAAGGTAAATGCGCACAGCCAGTTCTCAATGGCATGGGGACGCTTTATGCAAAATCCGCTGGATGATTACCTTTTATACACAAACAAACTCGATTATGAACAGGCAGATCACTACATACTTAGTTACCAGACTTCCCGCAATGGCCGCACCCTCAGGGCAGAAGCCTATTACAAAGACTACAACAATCTGGCGAAGCTGACGAGCGATGAGTTTTATAATCCATTGGCTTACAACAACAACGGCTCAGGTTATGCACAGGGTATTGACATCTTCTGGCGCGACAAAAAAAGCATCAAAAACGGCGATTACTGGATATCGTATTCGTACCTTGACACCAAACGCGACTTCAGGAATTATCCTTATAAAGCCACTCCCACCTTTGCATCAGCACACAACCTTTCAGTGGTTTACAAACACTGGTTTGCCCCTTTGCGCTCACAAATGAGCGTGAATTACA
>JANJXJ010000083.1 GCA_024709105.1 Lentimicrobium sp.
AAAAACATATTTATCTCTATTACAACACATTAGAAATTTGAAATTAGAAATTAGAAATTTCTCCTCTGATAGGTCACTTTGTCGCGCAGCAGTAAAAAAAACCTGACCGGTTGTATTCAGTTAGCCCCGGATGGGGCGCAATATTGTTAACAAATATGGAAACATGGCGAATCATAGGTGCAGAGCACCGCAGCGTGATGCAGAATATGGAATCACGAGATTTCGTTTAAACAGATAAGACCTTCAGGCATAAGTAAAAAATCTGAGAGGTATATATTTCAAACAAGAAGACCTAACAAGTTGGGTAGAAAACTTGTTAGGTCAATACAGTTTTTCAGGTACAACCATTGCCAAAACAAAAATCTATTTATCTCTATTACATCACATTAGAAATTAGAAATTAGAAATTAGAAATTTCACCTCCTCTTCCCGTTCATCACCGACACCACCACATAAAACACAATCACTCCCAGCATTCCCTGAGGCCCGGCAAGAACAAGTATTGCCAGACTACCACCCAGAAAAATATACCTGGTTTTATTTTGTAAGAAACCAAAACCATGACTGAACTTTAATGCAAGCATCGGTATTTCTGACACCAGCAGATAACAGCTTACCGGAATGATGATCAAAAGCGGAATGAGCTTGTTGTAGAACAGTGTTGATAGAAAATCATCCTGTCCGAAACTTCCCAGCGATAGCAATGACAGAGAAATAAGCAACAATGCATTGGCAGGAGTTGGCAAGCCCAGAAAAGAATCGGTTTGCCGGGTATCGAGATTGAATTTGGCAAGCCGGTATGCAGAAAAACCACCAATCAGCAAGGCAGAGTAAGATAACACATCATTGGTAAAAGGCAAGAAAGAAACATCAGGCGCCTGTCTGATTGCCATAAAAAGAAACACCGAAGGTGCAGCGCCAAACGAAACTACATCGGCCAGTGAGTCAAGCTCCCTGCCAATATCGGATTTAACATGCAATAACCTGGCAATAAAACCATCGAAAAAATCGCAGATGGCAGCCAGAACAATCAGCCAGGCAGCCGTAAGGTAATCTGCATTAACGGTGTGAACAATGGCTGCAATGCCCAGCATCAGATTGAGTGCTGTAATTGAATTGGGAATTTGATTCCTGATGGCAGATAATTTCACCTGATATTGTTTTTGCAAAGGTAAGTATTTTGAAACGTAAGGGGTTTTGCAAAAGGCTTAAAATCATTTACCACCGGATTCTGATTCTGATGGAAAAAGCCAGTACAGGTTCAGTGATCATCTGACAAACCGGGAGGTCAGCACAAAATTTGCAAACCATTTATATTGTTTTGGCGCCATCCGCCCGGAAAAACCTCAGCATCCTTACCTCTCATTTCGCTGTCTCCAGCGGATCACGCGACAAGCGAAAAAAGAAAACACCACAGGCCGGAACTGACAGATATCATATCCTCCGAAGTTTCGATAATATTCCCGGGATATACCTGCCATCAGGTATAGATAATGTTTCAGGCATTGGTGGCGGGTTATCGGTTTTTTTATCCCAAAAAACAGATTGTGTTTAACATTTTTGAACTTTTTGTGTTATATGCTCTTACAAAACCCATGCTTCGAGATTTACTTCAATTCAGGCATCACCAAAACAATGACTTATGGAAAACATGAAGCGGATTGAATCCCTTGGTTTCGTTATTAAAAAGGAAAAGGTAGCCACCCTGGCTTCCGACTACAGGTTCAGTGAGTTGCTGCTCGAAGACCTTGATCCGTTTCCCGGATTTTACGATCATTTTCACATTCCGGTGAATGAAAAGGAGCAGAAACCGCGCTCTATTTTTGCTGTGGTCAAAAACCGCGGGCTCGACGACATGGATGACTTTATCCGCACCACCGTTGCCATAAAAAAGGAAACCGGATTAAAATTTGATGCCGTACCCGGATGGATGGAACTTCAGAATGCCACTACCGGATGCATCAGAATTAACATGGAAGACTATGCTCAGCTGCCGGAAGTGATTGCTAATTACAGCAAAAAAGGACTGGAATTTCTGGCCAGCAGAACTGTAAAACCTTACATCAGCCTGATCGGAATAAGAAAATTTATGATTCTCGATTCACTGGCTCCCGGCATCTACAAGGATACCGAAATGGTGGATACCTATTATCTTACTATTGACAAATATTTGCCCTGGTCCGATTTTGAAAGAATCAGCATCTCCATCAGAAACAACTGGGAACACAAGGTTTACGACGCTGCTCAGGCAGGAGTTTATTGCAAACTGGGCGTGGTGGAGCTGGTGCGTATCTACGACAAACACGCCAGCCTCGATCGTTTGAAATATCTCAAGGAAAAGTACGACCTGGAAGCTTCACGAGACTAACTTATCCATAACAATGATCACCCACAGCGACTTTCAGAACATGTCAGTTTCAGAGCAGGTTACCACGGTGCTCGGCCGTGGCATGGAACTTCTCGACAGAATTTACATTTATTATGTTGTAAGACTTTACAAGCTCGACAACCTATTTATAGAAATCTGGTATCATCAAACCACCAACCGAATTGACAAGGTACTGCTGGTTGAGCTGGATGATGTGGTTCATCTGTACGAAAGTCAGATCAATATTTCTGATCTTTTTCGCTAAGCAAACCGGTGATCGTCTATTTTTTTACCAGGCCGGCATTTCCGGCCTTTTTATTTATATGTCTGAGTCAGCTTTAGGAACAGGAGAATCTGTATGCCCGGGAATGGCGGAGGTTTGCGTTTCAACAAAATTTCCATTTATCAACTGAAGATGTTCCTAAAAAGTGTAGGTTTGTATATCCATTTCGCAGGTTTATGTGGCAGAAAATTCCACCGGTTTTTAAGAACAAATACGTGATTGTAATTGTGGCCTTTCTGGTTTGGCTCACATTTTTCGATCGCAATAACTTTATTGCACAGTTGCGCTTGGGCCGCATTCTGAGCGAAAAAAGAGCTCAAAAAGAATATTACCAGGCCGAAATCACCCGCGACAGCACCTCCCTTGAAGAACTGATGACCGATACCCTTTCACTCGAAAAATTTGCCCGCGAAAAATACCTGATGAAACGCGACGATGAAGACATTTTCCTGATTGTAAAGGAGAAGGAGTAAGAGACTAAGGGTGGTTTTTTGTGATTTTGCTGAAGGTTGCTTGTTTCGTGAGCGGGAAGAGATAACGAGAGAGGCCGGAGGCCGGAGGTCGGAGATCAGAAATCAGAGGTCAGATTCCGATAGCTATCGGAACAGAGGTCACTTGTCTCGGGAGCTCGTAGAGATAACGAAACGGCTTGCACTAAAAATCTTACAAATCAGAAAGATTGTAATTATATAAATGCTGTCAGGGAGGGGCTTGGTGGCTGGAAAGACTTGAAAGCAAACGTTATAACGGCATACCACACTATAGATTGGGCCAAATATTTTATAGTCGCTTATGATGGCTGGCAAATCTAAAGAATTGTATCTGCACGAAAGGCCGGTGGCGGGAGATGGAAGGGAAACTTTAAATTCGATATAAGATTTTTCCGGACGACAATGTAAAAATTATAAATTTGCTGTAATTTAATTCTTGTAACCGTGACAATAGACCAATACATTCACAATTTAAATCAGCGCTATTTATCTGGAAATGCAACCGAGCATACATTCAGAGGCGATCTTCAGCAATTAATAGAAAGTTTAGTGCCTGAAATCAGAGCCACCAACGAACCCAAAAGGCAATCGTGCGGAGCGCCGGATTATATCCTTACTAAAAAAGACATTCCGGTTGGTTTTATTGAAGCAAAAGATATAGGCGACAAAGACCTTGATGGAACAAAGAAAACCGGCAACAAAGAACAGTTTGACCGTTATAAAGCTTCACTCAACAATTTGATTTTTACCGATTACCTCGATTTCCACCTGTATCGCGAAGGTCAGTTTGTAATGAAGGTAACTATTGGTGAGATTACAGCAAAAGGAATAAAACCACTCACCGGAAACTTTAAAAGCTTTGAAAATTTCATTACTGATTTTTGTACACACATCGGGCAAACAATAAAGAGTTCAAAGAGGCTGGCCGAAATGATGGCCGGCAAAGCACGTTTGCTATCCGAGGTTATTGAAAGAGCTTTGACAAGTGATGAAACCAATCAGGAAGACAGTACCCTGAAAGATCAGATGAGCGCTTTTAAGCAAATTCTGATTCATGACATTACTCCTAAAGGTTTTGCCGATGTGTATGCACAAACCATAACCTATGGTATGTTTGCCGCCCGTCTGCATGACCCCTCACTCACCACATTCAGCCGGCAGGAGGCCTTTGAACTTATTCCTAAATCAAATCCATTTCTCAAAAAATTATTTGGTTATATAGCTGGTCTTGAACTTGATGAACGCATAAAATGGATTGTTGATGATCTGGTAACTATTTTCCTGGCATGTAATGTTGAGGAAATGCTTAAAAGTTACGGAAAATTAACTAAAATGGAAGACCCGATTATACACTTTTATGAAGATTTCCTGAGTGAGTACGACCCAAAGCTGCGAAAAGCAAGAGGGGTTTGGTACACCCCGCAGCCTGTTGTAAACTTTATAGTTCGTGCTGTTGATGACATACTTAAAACCGAATTTGATATGCCACAAGGTTTGGCCGATACCAGCAAAACCAAAATAAAAGTAAACCAGCAAGGCAAACAGATTGAGCAGGAAGTACATAAGGTTCAGATACTTGACCCGGCAACTGGCACAGGAACATTTCTTGCAGAAGTTGTAAAGCATATTCACAAGAAGTTCGAAGGGCAACAAGGCATATGGAGCAATTATGTGGAAACTCATTTGTTGCCTCGCCTCAACGGTTTTGAGCTGCTTATGGCAAGTTATGCAATGGCTCATTTAAAATTGGATTTGCTGCTCAGAGAAACCGGTTACAAATCCACCAATAACCAAAGGCTAAGAGTATATTTAACCAACAGCCTCGAAGAAAGCCACCCCGATACAGGCACCCTGTTTGCCAATTGGCTAAGCACCGAAGCAAACGAAGCCAATCATATCAAAAGAGATACGCCAGTAATGTGTATTATTGGTAATCCGCCGTATAGCGGAGAAAGTGCGAATAAAGGCGAATGGATTATGAAGTTGATGGAGGATTATAAAAAAGAGCCTGGCGGTAGAGAAAAACTTAAAGAACGAAATCCAAAATGGTTAAATGATGATTATGTTAAGTTTTTACGTTACGGACAATATTTTATTGAAAAGAATGGAAGTGGTGTTTTGGCATATATCAATCCGCATGGATTTTTAGACAACCCTACTTTTCGTGGTATGCGCTGGAACTTGCTAAAAACATACGATAAAATATATACGATTGATTTACATGGTAACGCAAAGAAAAAAGAAATTGCACCAGATGGTTCAGTAGATGTTAATGTTTTTGACATTGAGCAGGGTGTTTCAATCAATATATTTATTAAATCCGGAAGAAAGAAAACAAACGAGTTAAGCAAATTCTATCATTTTGACCTTTACGGAAAACGTGATTTTAAACATGATTTCCTCAATAAGAATTCAGTTGCTACAATTGATTATAAAGAACTACAAATTGTTGCCCCAAATTATTTTTTTGTCAATAAAGATTTTAATGAACTAAACTGCTATAATCAAGGGTTTTCAATTTCTGAATTAATCCCATTAAATAATGTTGGAATTGTTACTGCTAGAGATAATTTTACCATACACTCAACAAAAGAAGAAGTTAAATCAACCATTGACACATTTTTAAGTTTAGAAGATGAAGTGGCGAGGAGTAGATTTAATCTAGGCAAAGACGTAAGGGATTGGCAAGTGAATTTTGCAAAAAGGGATTTACTGAACAATTATCCAAACACAGGTGTGTTTACTACATTGTCCTATCGTTTATTTGATGATAGATGGACGTTTTATACTGGAAAATCAAAGGGTTTTCACTGTTATCCAAGAACAGAAGTAATGCAACATTTTACAAAAGGTAAAAATATAGGATTAACACTTTGTAAGCAATTTAAGACAGGAGATAATTATTTA
>JANJXJ010000107.1 GCA_024709105.1 Lentimicrobium sp.
AATTAGTTTATTGCAATTCTATCAGAGATTTCCGATAACAAACCATTAATTGCAAGGAAAATCTTTGTCCCGAAACTTCGGGATTGTCCCGAAACTTCGGGATTGTCCCGAAACTTCGGGATTGAACCGACCGTAGGGAGCTCAGCGAAGCTAATCCTTGAATCTTTGCGTAGCGACAGAACCCCCGCCAACGGCGGCGGTAGCGTAGTCCCGCCTTTTCGGCGGGAAATCTTTGAATTTTTTTACACCTCATCCCCCCTTCGGGTACCTTCTCCTCAAGGAGAAGGACAATTCTAACCTAAATTATTGATTTCATTTATTGTCTCTGAACGCAGGCGTACCCCGCAGTAGCTCAGCGAAAGCGGGGGAGTCAACCCAAGCTCATCTTCTAATCATCACATCCTCAAATAAGCTAATCATCTCCCCCGGCCGCAGGCGCGCCCCGCAGTAGTGCAGCGAAAGCGGGGGAGGTCTTTAATGCCAATTTTTGAATTTTTGAATTTTTGAATCTTCTTTCCAAAATGTAAAACAAAATACTCAAAAAATGTAAAACAAAATGCTCAAAAAGTGTAAAATGGAATTGAAATATTTTATCTTTGTGTTGTAAATGAATCGGATATGAAGTACTATTCCAGGATAGCAGAAGAAGAAATAAAGCAAAAATTGCAAGCTTCCGGAGCTTTGTTGATTAAGGGTCCTAAATCTTGCGGTAAAACCGAAACCGCGAAACAATTTGCAGGAAGTATACTTCGTGTTGACCAGGATGAACAGGTTCCAATCATTATGGGCATTAATCCCGGGATATTACTGCAAGGGGAAACTCCGCGGTTAATTGATGAGTGGCAGGAACAGCCTAAGCTTTGGAATTATGTAAGACACGAGGTAGATGACCGGAAAAAGAAAGCCCAGTTTATTCTCACAGGTTCTTCAAATCCTGAAGAAGAAATAAAATTACACAGTGGAGCCGGGAGATTTACAATTGTTGAGTTGCAGACAATGTCATGGCAGGAGATGGGCTTTTCAACAGGTTCAGTGAGGCTCAGTAATTTAATGAGAGGCGAGGCAATAACATATTCAAACAATAGTCTTTCCATTGAATTGATTGTTGAGAGAATGGTTAAAGGGGGGTGGCCCGCATTGCTGAATACACCAATGAGTGAAGCGGTTCTGTTAAACAGAAGTTATGTTGATTTGTTGGCAGAAGCAGATATGAGCCGGGTTTCAAGTGTGAAACGTGATCCTCGGAAAGTTCGTTTGTTGCTTCGTTCAATTGCGAGGAATATTGCAACTTTAGTTGATAATACAACCCTTGAAAAAGACATCAGGGCAATTGAAAATTCAGATTTGTCGCGGCCAACAATTATTGAATATCTGGATGCATTATCACAATTGATGATATTTGAAGAACAACCCGCATTTAACGCACACATTCGGTCGTCAAGTGCTTTGCGCAAATCTCCCAAAAGGCATTTTTGCGATGTATCACTTGCGGTTGCTGCACTAAAGCTGGATAAAAAAAGATTGATGAACGACTTAAAATATTGTGGTTTCTTATTTGAATCGCTTGTATATCATGAGCTTAAAATATATGCCAGAGCAATTGATGCCGAAATTTTTCATTACCGGGATTCTTCAGGTTTGGAAATAGATGCAATCATACAACAAAATGATGGAGTATGGGCTGCATTTGAAGTCAAACTTGGTATAGGTATGCTCGATGAAGCAGCAGGCAATCTAATGAAATTTTATAACCTTATTGATGAGAAAAGGAAAAGCAAACCGGCATCATTAAATATTATCACCGGAACAGGAATGAGTTACACCCGGCCTGACGGCATAAATGTAATATCATTGGCTTCGCTGGGCTGCTAGAAGAACGGTTATAAGTTTATATTGCGGCACTGCCTGTGAAATTTTTTGTTCCGAAACATCGGGATTGAACCGACCGGAGGCGCGCCCCGCAGTAGCGCAGCGAAAGCGGGGGAGTCAACCCGAGCTCATCTTCTAATCATCACATCCTCAAATAAGCTAATCATCTCCCCCGACCGAAGGCGCGCCCCGCAGTAGTGCAGCGAAAGCGGGGGAGTCAACCCAAGCAATCATTGAATTTTTGTCCCGAAACTTCGGGATTGAATCTTTTCCTTATCTTTGTGAACTGTTTATACGATAAATTAGTATGACTGGTTCCCAAAATATCAAAACAGATATCATTTTATCGCTTTACAAGAATATCCGTTCAGTGTTCAGGCTGATAGATATTGCCATGCTTACCGGGGAGACTGATATGCTGGTATTAAGTAAAAAGCTTAATTATTATGTAAAGAAAAAACAGATCGGGAATCCCCGCAAAGGGATTTACGCTAAACCGGGTTACGACAGGGTAGAATTGGCCTGTTGTCTTTATACGCCCTGCTACATTTCACTTGAATATGTGCTGCAGCAGAAAGGCATAATATTTCAGTACGATACGCAGATTACGGCTGTAAGTTATCTGAGCCGGATTACAACCATCGGGGATCAATCCTATCGATACAGAAAACTAAAAGGGGAGTTGCTGGTGAATACAACAGGTATTGTACAACTTCCAAATATGGTGAATATAGCTGTAGCAGAAAGGGCATTTTTAGATATGCTTTACCTGTCACCCGGATTCTACTTCGACAATATCAACTCCCTTGATAAATCATTGATCGGAAATTTGCTACCGATATATCAATCAGCTTCGCTGACAAAAAGGGTCGAAAAACTACTTCAGTATGTTTGAGATAAACCGGCATAAATTTTTTCTTGTTCAGCTTCTCAAGGATATTTATACTGATCCGGAACTGGCTGTTTGGTTGGGGTTTAAAGGAGGAACAGCTTTAATGTTCTTTTATGATCTGCCACGCTTTTCAACAGATCTTGATTTTGACCTCCTGAATATTGAAAAGGAAGAAGAAACATATAATAAGGTTAAAAAAATAGTTATGAAGCATGGGGCTATTTTTGATGAAGCAAAAAAGTTTTACGGACCGCTTATCGTGTTAGATTATGGCAAAAGCGAGCGTAAGCTGAAAATTGAAATTTCAAACCGGAATTTTGGCAGTAGTTATGAAATAAAGAACCTATTGGGTTTTAGTGTAAAGGTAATGGTAGCACCCGATATGTTTGCGCACAAGCTATGTGCATTGCTTGACCGCGTTGCGCTTACAAACCGCGATATTTTTGATGTATGGTTTTTTCTGAACCGGCAGCTCCCGATAAATCGGTTAATTGTTGAAACAAGAATGGGTGTTTCACTTGAGACACACATTGAAAACTGTATAAGTCAACTTAACAACATGAGGCCCAGGCATATATTGGATGGCCTCGGCGAATTAATGAATTCAGAAACAAAACACTTTGTAAAAACAAGACTCCTTGCGGAGATAATTAGTTTATTGCAATTCTATCAGAGATTTCCGATAACAAACCATTAATTGCAAGGAAAATCTTTGTCCCGAAACTTCGGGATTGTCCCGAAACTTCGGGATTGAACCGACCGTAGGGAGCTCAGCGAAGCTAAATTCCGCTCAGCCTGGGTAAGTTGGGAATAGGTGAAGCGGAATTGCAACCGACCGTAGGGAGCTCAGTGGAGCTAAATTCCACTTAGCCATATCCAAATTCCGCTTAGCCTGGGTTCTATATTACTTCAAACAAAAAGACCTGACAAGTTGGAAGAAAACTTGTTAGGTCAATTCCCATTAACCGGATAAACAAAAGTAATAGCTAAACCTAAGTCTAACCCGTTACAATGAACGTTAGAAATTTGAAATTTGACATTGGAAATTTGATATTCCAACCTTACCTCACTATCGTTACACTCCCTTTATACTTCACTTTTCCTATTTCAGAAACGTTACCGATGACATTAAAGGTGAGGTACCAGGCATACACCCCGTTAGGAAGTTTCTGTCCGGCATAGGTTCCATCCCATTTGTCGCTGAAGTTGGTGGTTTCCCATACTTTCATGCCCCAGCGGTCGTGAATGGTGAGGGTAAAGTCTTCGATGCCATCGCTTGGGCCGAGGGGTTTGAAGTAGTCGTTCAGGTTGTCGCCGTTGGGGCTGAATGCATTGGGCAACGATATGGCAAGCGAAATGATTTTCAGTGAGTCGCTGTCGCGGCAGCAGTTCATATCTTCATATTCCACCACTACAAGACCATCGGTATTTACATCGAAATATCGTCCGGTGCTGCCATCCTGCCAAAGGTAGGCAAACATTCCTTCTCCTCCGTCGAGCGGGATTCTGGAACCAGGGAATAAATACAGGCTGTCGCCCCTGCTGGCAAAGGCTTTGGGCGGAAGTGCATTGATGATTACCGGTAAAGTAGTAGTAAATGCCTCTCCGTTCCACCTTTCAGTAACCGTAACATTGTAAACTCCGGGGCCGCTGAACTGATGCGTGGGCCTTAACCCGGTTCCCGGTGTAGTATTCCCTGCATCACCAAAATCCCAGGTGGTGGTGGCATCGCTGAAGGTTGGATTATGTAACCAGAATTCTGTTATATCACCATCGCACTTGGTATCGTAATCGAAGTGCGGATTGTCGAAATAGCTTTGAACAAACAGCGGAAAACCATTTCGCTTTAAAGCTCCGGTGACACCGGGTACATCAATCCAATCTTCTTCATAGTTACAAGACACTCCGGCTCTGTTTGGAGAACCGATTACTCCAACCTGGGTTGATCCCACCCTTGAAACATAAATTTTACCATCGCGGGCCAATTGTAGCCCGGTAGGGTTCTGACCCATAGGTGAAACATTCAGTAAAGTCTCAAACATGGCAGCAGCAATATCGTATTGATATAATCTGTTATTGGCCTGATTGGTAAACGAGATTACTGTTACATAAAGTTTGTTCCCGTCAGGAGAAAACTCAATACTGTATGGGCCAATAAACGGAGAAACAACATGTAATGGTGGATCAACCCTGTACGGATTACTCACCTGTCCTGTTTCCGGGTTAAAGTCAAAAAGTTCAACATATTTACCACCAAAAGAACTGTAGGCCAATCGTTGTCCGTCGGGACTGATTTTCAAAAAACCAACACCCTGAGCCAGTGTACCGTCACTGCTTACCACCGAACCCATATTCGGGCTAACCACGGCATTTGTGTCAACTCCGGCAGAGGTAACTTTATACGCATAAAAAGAACTGTTATCCAGGCCACGGGTTACTACCCAGTAGCCACTTCCATCAATATTTTCAACTGCCGAAACGCTCTGTGAAGATTTGGCAAGCAGCCTTCTGTTGTGCTGCACAACTGCTCCAACTCCCCCTCCCTGCGACAAATCAACCATTGAATAATTGAATCCAAAAGTTGTATTGGTAATTTCTCCGGTGGTAAATATGTAATAGAGATTTGGAGATGAAGGCCTGGGTACAATAACTGACGAAGCAACCGGCGAGCCCAGCAGCAATGGCCCGAAATTTATCTGCACATTGCTGGCGTTGTAAACCTTTTGCCCGTCAGTATAGAACAACAGATTCCCACCTTCATCAGAAATAGCAGATACTCCGCTCCCATTGGGCAAGTTGTTGCCTGAAGGATTATTGGCACTAACATTACCAGATGCATCAAAACGCAATCCAGCATTCTGAGCAAACAACCAGTTATCGGTTTGTCTTGGAATTACATAGGAGCAGCGGTTTACCTGTGCCGGAAGTGTAAGGCTCAGGCTCATCAGGAGTAACAGGGCGAACGCCGTTTGTTTTTTCATTAAAACAGTAGGTATTAAGTGCCGGCAACTGCTGCCGGTTTGTTATTATTTCTGGTGAATGAGTCGTTTCAGGAGGATGGCTTCCCGGCTGCTGAGTTTCATCAAATAAAGCCCTGGTGCTTTGTTGATGTTTATCAGTGATTTCCTTTCGGAACCGGGCATTATTTCAAATTTCTCTTCGCTGATCTTGCGGCCATCGGCAGTAAATATTTCCAGCAGCATCTCACCGTAAAGGCCTGAGATTGAATACTGGAAAACTCCGTCGGCCGAAGGATTGGGATACACCTGAAGCCTGCTGTCGTTTTCGAGCTCTGGTATTCCGTAACTGCAGTTAGAGAAGGTGAAATAGATGGTAATATTTGAATTGTTTACACATCCGGTAGCTGGATTCTGCACAGTAACTGAATACTGACGCAAATCAAAACTGATGCCCGACGACAACACATCCAAACTCTGTGTGGTGGCTCCGTTGCTCCAAAGATATTCTGAGCCGGGATTTCCGGCATCTATGGTAACCGTATCGAATACACAAACCCCGATTTCGGCAGGATTGATACTCATTATCTGCACTTTGGGATTATAGGGAATAAGGTCTATGGCTGGCAACTGGTTAACTTCTACCCTTACTGTACCTTCAGGCGAATAATTGTAACCGTCGAAAACAACCACAGTATAATCAGTAGATTGTGTTGGACTAACCACAGGTTCTGCCAGCGATGAGGTGAAACCCGGAGGATTTGATGTCCATGAATAGGATTCGTAAGTATTTGAACCTCCGCCGGGCACAGCACGCAGGGTGGTACTTTCGTTGCGGCAGATTACCGGATCAACCGCCACCGGATTTACTGCCAGCGGACCTCCTTCAATGGTCACCAGAGTTTGTCCGGTCGAAATACATCCTTTGCTGTCGGTCACCTGCATGGTGAAGTTTTGTGAGGCATACAGGTTCTGTGTAGGTGTAACCCACATGGTGGGTGCCAATACCAGCGATGCAGGTGTCCATTGGAATGTGTATGGTGGTGTACCACCGGTAACCTGTGAAGTAAGCATGGTGCTGGTTCCGTGCGGAATCACCTGATCGGCTCCGGCATTGGGAACCGGCAATGGATTCACAATTACCTGGGTTTGTGCCTGAATGGTGTTAAATCCGTCAAAAACTGACAGATAATATGTGGTTGTAACGGTAGGATTAACGGTTACGTCTTCAAGATCGGAGGTAAACCCGGCAGGATTGGAGGTCCAGGTATAACTGTAGTTTGAAGAACCACCTGAAATCTGGGCATTCAGCAGGGTGCTTCCGCCAATACAAATCTCGGGACTGGCAACTTGTATGATGCCGGCCAGCGGGCCTCCGGTAATGTTTACTGTTACCTGATCACTTGATACACAACCATTTCCGGAATCGGTAGCGGTAAGTGTGTAATCGGTGGTAGCCGCCAGCAACACTGTGCTGGGGTTGACAATATTCGGATTGTTTACCTTATCGGCAGGCTGCCACTGGTAGCTGTGTGTGCCCGAGCCACCGGTAACTGCACCATCAAGCTGGGTAAGTGTGCCGTAAGGTATGGTTTTATCGGGTCCTGCATTGGTTTGCGGAGTTGGCGAAATGGCCACTACCTGTGTGGTGGCATTTGAGCAGCCGTTGTTTCCGGTTACCGTTAAACCAACATTATACATACCGGATGTAGTATACAAGTGCTGCGGATTCTGGAGGTTGCTGGTATTTCCGTCACCAAAATCCCAGGCCCAGGAGGCAACTCCGCCCACCGGAGAAGTGGTAAGGTCGGTAAACTGCGTTTGTTGCTGACTGCATCGGTTGGCTGAACTGAAATCGGGCACAGGTTTTTGCCTTACCGTAACCACGGCCTGCCCGCTTACGGTTCCTGAACAGGCATTATTCGAAACCGAGGTAAGCGTATAGGTGGATGTTTGAGTGGGATACACCCAGAAAGTATGTGTATTCTGCCAGAAGTTAATCACCGTGGGAATTCCGCCCAGCCCGTTGGTCATGGTTACCCGGTAAGGGCCTACGCTGGTGGCATTGATGGTGATAAGCGCAGAATCGCCTTCGCAAATGCTGGTAGTTCCTGAAATGGCTGCTGTTGGCGGATTATAAACAAAAACTTCGGTATTGGTAGGATCAGAGGTGATACCATTATAAGTAATGGTAAGTGAATAGATGCCTGCGTTGGCTAATGTTACAGCTGGCACTACCGGATTTTGAATATTGCTGATAAAACCGTTGGGGCCGCTCCACTGATAGGCTGCACCGGGCACATTGGCTGCATTAAGCTGAAGATCTTCTCCTATACACACCGGCGAATTGCTGGTGGCTGGTGGAGGCAGAATGGTGCAGTCGGTGGTTCCGGTTCCGCTGCTTTGCTGAAATGTAATATTGCAGGGCTGATTGCTGAAGTTTGTGATCACAAGAATGTAATATTGTCCTGGTTGTCCGTTGGGAATATAAGCATACTCTGAAGCACTGGTTGAATAACTACAGTCAATTACTTTATTGCTGGTAAGCCCGCCGTTGGTATTGGTCAACGGACATGGAGTTATCGGATCGGCATAAGGCCCCCACAAACAAAAATCAATATCCCGTGATGGGGTACTGTACATATGTATAGTTATGGGCCCGGCATTTTCTATTTTCAAATGATACCATGCAGGATTTGGCCGGGTACTCAAACAGTCGTAGTTTGGACCCACCTGAGCTGTAGTATTGGTTCCTGCCGGGAATGTATATATCGTGCCTGTACAAAAGGGCATAGATTTATGGCATGAGTCATTTTCTGTTTCCCTGTTTCCGGTAAGGGCATAATATTCCAATTGTGAGCCATGCTCAGCAATCAATCCGGTAAGCAATACGGTCTGTTCATCCTTGTCGGTGGTTTTCTCAAGATGCCCTGCCGTGGCAAATATTTCTTTTACCTGACCAACCAATGAATTAAAATTGTCAGCATACGGATAAATGTAAACAATCCCTGTTTCTTCCGAAGTTACTACCTTGGCCTGCTGTAAATCCTTGAGTTCACTTAGAATCACCATTCGTGCAAAATAGGAATGTCCTTCGAGGTCAATTCTGATGTGCTGATCATCAGCTCCCTGATTTACAATTTGCTGAGAAAATGCTGTACTTGAAAAAGCAAAACATAAAACACAAAACAGCAGCAGGCTGCCGGTTGCATTTTTAAAGCCGGAAAAGATTTTCATTCTGCACTCTTTTTTCAAAAAAATGAACATGTGTCCGAACCATAGCAAGGCCAAAATAAAGTGCAATGCCAATGTTTATGGGTTACTGTTTTGTGAACAGTAAACTTTAAAACATTGAATCATAACCGATTGACTGCACCCTTATGGTTATCCCCCCCTGCCGGGCCCGTTTAATTGCCCCAAAATTATAAATTTATTAATAAGTTAACAGAGAAAAACAGGAATAATTGCTAAAAAAATGTAATCTGCGCTTTCAAATGCAGAATTCAATCTAAGGATTATGTGCGACATTGAGTTCTAACTAAAGTTTTTTCATATTTTTACCCGCCAATTGTATAAAATTAAGTTCATATGAAAACTACGCTTTTAATCGCTTTATGCATTCTATTTTCATGCTTTACCCCCCACCTGAAGGCACAGAACAATATCTGGGAGCAATATGGATTTGCCGGCAATATAGTCTGTTATGCTGAACATGGTGAAAACCTTTGGCTGGGAAGTAATTGCGGATTGATTAAGATAAATATTCATACAGGCGAAAGAATAACTTACAATACAATAAATTCGGGCATTCCAGCCAACTATATTACAGATGTTGCAGCAGCTGACAGCTCGGGAAATATCTGGGTTAGCACCGATGGTTACGGATTTGCTAAATTCGACGGTGAGGACTGGACAGTGTATAGTTCGTCAAATACTTCCCTTGAATCTGATTTTATCCATTCAATTGCTGTTGATTCAAATGAAACAGTTTGGCTTGCAGCTCATAATCAGGGACTTTCGAGATTTGACGGCGTTGATATCTTTAGTTACAAAACTTCCAATTCCACAATACCAACCAATTATCTGAACTCAATAACAATTGATTTCAGAGGTTTAATTTGGATGGGAACCAGTTACAATGGGATTATAAAATTCGATGGATCATCTTTCGAGAATTTTAATGTAAACAACTCAGCAATGCCGGGGAATTATGTAAAATCCATAACAGAGGATGCCATGCTGAATATTTGGGTTGCTGTAAATAATGGACTGGTTTGCTTCAACGATTCTGGTTTAACAGTTTATGACGCATCATCAACAGGTATTCCCATCAATTATGTAAACTCTGCTGATATGGGAGAAGATGGATTTCTATGGATAACCATCACTTCTTTAGGAGTTTACAGATATGATGGCAAAATCTGGCTAAATTACAATACCTCTAACTCAGGACTTCCATCAAACGATGTAACCATGTGCAATGTAGATTCCTATGGCAATAAATGGTTCGGAACAAGACATGGAAGGGTAATAAAATATGATAGCATCAGCTGGAAGGATATTAATTTATCAAATTCTCAGCTTAGATCCAATACTATTGAAGATATCTATATTGAAAACGAAAACAATGTATGGCTAACTCAATATGAAGCAGGTCTTTTAAATAAGCTGGGAGATGAATGGATATATTATAACACTGCAAATTCAGGCATTCCTTCCAACTCAATGATAACTGTGGGAATGCAGGACACAAGCTTATTATGGTCAGGCTCTGCAAACTCTGGTATGGCCAGCTATGATGGTTCAGCCTGGACGATTTACAACATTTCCAACTCTTCATTACCAAATAACAAAGTTTCGAAAATTGCTATTGATGACACTGGCGTAAAATGGATTGCAACAGGGGGAGGATTGGCAAGATATGACGATACTACCTGGACGATTTGGAACAAATCCAACTCTATACTTCCTGACGATTTTATTAAATCAGTTGTCATTGATACAGCAGGCAATAAATGGTGTGCAACCAATTATGGATTAGCGAGGTATAATGGGGCAAACTGGGATGTGTATCAAACACAAAATTCTCCCCTTCCTTCCAACTGGATTAACACAATAAGTGTTGACAAAGACAATAATATATGGATTGGAACCGATTTGGGACTTACTATGCTGAATGGCAACAACTGGACAGTTTATGATACCTCAAATTCAGGATTGCCCTGCAATAGCATCAGCGAAATCTGTTTCGACAGCTATGGCAACAAATGGATTGCGAGCTGCGGAGGTTTGTCTATGTTTGATGATGAAGAATGGTTTCTTTATAACACAATTAATTCAGGCCTTCCCGACAGGTTCATAAAGTCGCTGGCCATTGATTCCAACGATACCAAATGGATAGGAACAAGTGTGTGCGGTCTTGCACTCTTCAACGAGAACGGAATTCCGGTTTCCAACAAATACCACTTTCAGCCCAACCATCACTTTCACTTATCCATTTACCCGAATCCTGCTGGCAACACCCTTACCATTGATTGCTCAGGCATTGGACTTTCGCCTTCATACAATTGCGAGATAATAAATATACAGGGAGTTACTCAGCAAGGTTTAAAGTTTTCGGGCATGCAGTTTATTTTGGATATCAGTAAATTAAAAACAGGCATGTACATTCTTAAAATCACAACAGAAAACGCACAGATGGTAACCGGTAAATTCATTAAAAGCTAAAAATAAGCCAACATCGAAAATGATATCTCTGAAAGGAAAATTATTGCAGGCCGGGCTGTGTAAGTAAAAAAGAACAGAGACTGAAACTGAATTGCAAATCTGGTAAAACTGTCCGCAGTGTTTTATATTCTGATTCTCATATTTTCGAGAATATAAAATCCTGTGGAATTGACACCTTTCATTAATATTTTGACAAGCGGTGAATGGATTAACATCATCAAAGTTTGATCCTCCTTTTTTTGTAGACCAGTTTAACTATTTTACTTTCTTCAGGTTTTTTATTTGAATACTTCACAAGGGCACTATCGCCTGATGAAAAGAATCCAGAATATGCATATCCAAGTTTATAATCGTCAATGCAATTATATTTCACCGTGTCAATATTAAAGCTAAAATAGACGCGCTGCATATAGAAGCCCCTTCCCCAATGAATCATTTTTGTACTATCAATATGTGCAGAAGCAAAATTGTAATCGGTTCTGCCTACATTTTTGCAACCCTAAAATACATAAGCAGTTAAAATTAATATAAATATGTGCTTGATAAACAATTTCATGGACATAATGTATTTCAAATGTATTGGTTTCAATGAGCGGATTCGGTTCACCAAAGGGCAAATATAGAGCAATTTATTTTTTGGGAGTTCTTCAGCGAACCAAAAAATTAATTGGTCTTTACCCGTTTTACAGCAATATTCAAAAGTTTCAACAAACCTAGCTGTTTCTTGCTGTATAACGCGGTTTTAAGAAAAATTGGTATGGGTTTCCAAAATTATCTGTTAATATTGTGGAAGTACCTAAATGATCGGGATGAAAATAGTAAAGGGATTGAACCGAACGTATACTGTCTTCATTATCATGGCTTGTTGTTGTATAATGGATTTCATCAAAAGCATACTGCTTGAGCATGGCTTTCAGATCATCCTGCTGGCGCTGTTTTAACCAGGTAAGCTCAGGACTTGAAACTGATTTCCAGCCACCACCGCTGCTGGCAATGTTGCGGCTTGCAAATCCACCGCCACCGGCGGGGCCTGGCTTTGCGAACCCATATAGTAGTGTTTGGTGTAGTTATTCTCAGAACTTATGGTAAGGTATCCATTGGGATATATGGGCCTTTGACCCCTGAACAAAACTATAAGGATTTCGCTTTTAAAAAGCAATACTCACAGAAGTTATGAGTAAATTTAGGCTCTTGTGCCCAGGATATACTTTACTCATTCCAAAGTAATTTATAACAATTTATTTTCAAAAGTAATTAACTAACTCTCATTTGTTTGTTACCATATAATAATGGTAGTAGGCTAATACTGCAAATGTTGTTATAAAAACTTTGTCAAAAATTTTAATTAAAGAATAAACCAACAAATATTGAGGGGTACTTATATCCGAAAAAGTTCCAGTAGTTATTTGCCTTAAAGTAACGTCAGAAATTATTAACAGTATCAATAAATAAGGTTTTATTAATGGAAAGTTTGCTCTTCTCATAAAAGCATAAAATAAGATGTATGAATAAAACAATCCTAAAATAATTGGTATTAGGTATGGCGTTGCATTGGTATAATAAACACTAAAATACATGGTGCTTAGCAATATATTTCTTAGACAATATATTACAAAGCATAAAACGATACAATGAAAATATTTTTCTTTCGCTACCATCTTAGAGCAAATTTAAATTTGTTTAGGTTTTTTGTTCTGATTCTGTTGATTCAATGGCAAACTAATTAGTGGTTTATTATTTTTTATGCTACTATAC
>JANJXJ010000125.1 GCA_024709105.1 Lentimicrobium sp.
ATGTAGTACAACACAATATAAGGTTGTAAAACATTCATGGCGGTGCCGGAGCCGGTGTTTGCAGTACTGCCGCTGATGGTATGTGTGTGACTTCCTGCAGAACTGGTAGTTCCTGATGTTGTTCGTGGTGTTATTGGAATACAATCGCTACATCCATCATTTTTAACTTTAGTGGAGGTTGGACTATTATTCGGAGCAGTATATGGGTGGCTATGACTACCATCACTTGTCGTTGCCAGAGTTCCTACGCCATGGTTATGTGCTGGCAACTCAGCAGTGGATATCGTATGGGTTTTCTCCCCACCGGTTTCGCCACGGGTGTCAAATTCGGTTTGAGCAGCATCTAAACCTACCGGAATCCTTCCTTTTAGGTTAGGTACTCTGAATGTGCCTGAACCGGACCCGTAAGTGGTGCCGATGACTGCGTAAAGTGCAGCATAAGTAGTGGTGCTGTAGGCAGTTCCATCGCACAAAAGCCATCCTGTTGGTGCACTACTTCCAGCCCAGATCATGATCGAACCTACGGGTGCTCCCAGATCACTGTGAGTATGATTACCGGCTGCAACCTGTGTAGCTCCGGTTCCTATGCTGAGTGACACGGTTGGATTACCGCTTACACCGTCGCCATTGGAAACGCTGATTCCATTCCCGCTGGCGGTCAATGTCCTGGCCGAAACCGTTCCCGAGCCGGTTCGGGCAATCAGTCCGTTGGTTGACAGGTTATGCAAAGCCAGTGCCTGTCCGGTTAATCCGAGGGTTCCGGTGGAGGTGATTGTTCCTCCGGTTATTCCGTTTCCTGTGGCAATAGAGGTAACCGTTCCGGAGCCTGTTCCTGCTCCGATGGCTGTGCGGAAATCGGAAGCATTCAGAGCGGAGACCGAGTTGTCGGCGTTAAAGCGTGGAAATGTTATGGCTGAAGGATTTGCGATGGTATACAGATTGCTGCCCAGGGTGGTAGCTCCCAGGTTGGTTCTCGCTCCTGATGCTGTGGCAGAACCTGTTCCTCCGTTTGCAATGGGCAAAGTTCCACTGTAGGCGGTGGCGGTAATGCCTGTCAGCTGCGATCCGTCGCCATAGAACCTGGTCGCATAAAGATACCCGTCGTAGTTGGTACGTGTAGTGTTGGTTGGAGCCGTTACCCCGCCATAGAATCCCCCGGATGTTTTAGAGCCGCTGTGCAGCATAACCCCTGCTGTTGAACTGGAAGGCAGCTGGGTGGTTATGGCATGGGAGTGGGTAGTGCCCGAAACGCTGTTGGTGGTTGAACTGGTGAGTGTTGAAGGGGTTCCTAAAGTAACGGAACCTGATCCTGTGATGGTGGTGAAACTCATGCCATTGCCGGCCGATACGCTGGTAACAGTTCCTGTTCCGGTTAGCGGAGTTCCGTTTACCCTGAAGTTACCGGTAATATTAACATCACCGGTAACATCCAGCGGATAAGCCGGATTGACATTACCAATGCCAACATTTCCACCGCTGTATTGTATTTTTCCGCTGCCGGCTGTACTCCAGTAAGTATCATTCGAGCTTGCAACCGGTATGCCGTTGATGGTTATGGCAGTTCCGTTTATTGAACCATTGACGTTGAGTTTGTACGCTCCCGGTGAGGTAGTGCCAATGGCTACATTTCCGGTATTATAGTAAATGTCATTCGTTGAAGTAGTCCATTGGCTGGAAACGACTCCATTCCAGTTTGTGATATCACCATTTGTAATGCCATAGGCCGGGCTTGCTGCAAAAACAGGGTCGGTTTCTGTGTAGCTGGAAAGATACCCTGCCGATGCATGGTTTCCCCATCCGTAGGCTGTGTTCCAGTTTGTGATGTTGGTACCTGTAATTCCATTTGCAGCACTGGCGCTGTACACAGGGTCGGTTTCTGAAAGGGTAGCGGTTGTCAGATACCCTGCCGATGCATGATTGCCCCAGCCATAGGCTGTGTTCCAGTTTGAAATATTGGTGCCTGTAATTCCACTTGCAGCGCTGGCGCCAAAAACAGGGTCGGTTTCCGACAACGATGTAAGGTATCCGGCCAAAGCATGATTACCCCACCCAAAAGCAGCATTCCAGTTGGTAATGTTTGTACTTGTTATTCCCTGCGCTGGAGAGGCGGTGAAAACAGGGTCGGTTTCGCTTCCAGCGCTGCCTCCGATCAATGCCCAGGAACTGCCATCAAAATAGTAGAAACCAGCCGGGGAGGTGGTTTGATAAACCATAAGTCCCTGCGCAGGAGACTGAATCTGTGTCCGTTGTTCTGCCGTCATTCGTGGTATCAGCAGTCCACCTGTGGTTGATTTTACATCGAGCATGGCCGAAGTATGCGGAGCTGAACCATCAGTGTTAATGCCCACGTTTTGGGACATCAATTGAACTGAAGCAAGCAAAAGAAGCAAGGTAAGGAGCTTTTTCATAAGGTTTTCTTTTGGGGTTATTTTTTAAATACTGATTGGGGTTTCTTTTTTATTTTTCTGATCAGCTTTCCAGGCTGAATGATTGTACCTGACAAGCGCAGGAAAGTTTCCGGATTGCAGAGGCAGATGTATGACATCATTGTAGTTTTTATTGCGGGCAAATTTCAGAGAATTCACTGTGAGGTATTTTACAAGCAGAATGACTGGCCTCTCAGGATTCTGAGCTTTCAGAATGCTTACTACATTATCGTGGTCAATAAATTCAGCATCCAGCGAAATCAATACAACAGCCGCCTCAGGGAATTTTTCGCCCAATGAAACCAGTTCATCGCCGGTACCCGCAATGAGCAACATAACGTCGGGCAACTCCTTAATATCAGTCAGGGAATCTTTTGAGTCATGATTCACTGCAGCGATAATTGTAAATATAGTATTCATCGGTGTAAAGATTTATGCAAATGTAAGAGGGTAAAAAAGCGGAATGCAAGTTTTTACCCTTGTAAAAAACTATGGAAAAGTTTGTGAGCTATCCATAAAGTACTGTATATAAATATAATAGATATTGAATATTGTCATGAATAGCAATTCAGGTAATTCGTTTAAGCTAGATAAATGTAAAATAATGTTACTTAATGAATGTATTTGCCAGGATTTTATGATGATATAACCCTTTTGTTTGCAGGAATTTGCATTCCGGGTTTTACAGATTTGCTTAGCATAGCAAAAAAAAGGCTTCCCCGTAGAGGAAGCCAATTTCAAATCAGGGAAAAAATAATTTAGTTTAAAGCAGCAGCAGGAACCTCCCCTGTAAGTGTTTTAAGAAAAGCCACAATATTGTTTACTTGCTCCGGGCTCAGCGTTTTGTTAAGCTCGGCTTTGGCCATTATGTCAACAGTTTTGTCAAGTTCCTTCACGCTGCCATCGTGCAGGTAAGGCCAGGTTTCGGCTATGTTTCTGAGGCTGGGAACCTTATAAACATCACGGTCGGCTTCGTTTTTGGTAACCTGCATTTTGCCGGTATCATCAACATCGCTTCCGGTATATTCCTTATGCGTGCCGAATAAAGGGTATTTCTGGAACATATTTCCACCGAGCAAAGCTCCTGTATGGCAGGCAGTACAACCCGTTTCAATAAAGGAACCCAGGCCGTCAAGTTCCTGCGCTGTAAGTGCAGTTTTGTCGCCCAGCAGAAACTGATCAAATTTTGAAGGAGTGAGCAGGGTTCTCTCAAATGCACCAATCGCTTTGCGCATATTGGTAAAATTAAGGGCATTTTCTTCTTCTGGAAAAGCTGCGGCAAACATTTTTACATAATTGTCGTCGGCAGCAAGCCTGTCCATTACAATGGCTTCGCTGGGCATATTCATTTCGGCGGGGTTCATAACTGGGCCTCCGGCCTGCTCTTCAACGTCCTTGTTGCGGCCATCCCAGAACTGCAGGAAATGTAAAGCAGCATTCAGTGTTGTGGGCGAGTTGCGTGTACCCGGGGCTCCGTTGTCGCCCGGACTGGTTGGCAGATTGTCAACCCCGAAGGTTTTTAAGTCGTGGCAGGTGTTGCAACTCTGTGTTTGGTTCAGCGACAAGCGGTTATCGTAATACAATGCCTTACCCAGGGCTATTTTCTCAGGTGAAAGCGGGTTCTCAGGATTTAATGCCTCCACTGGCAGCGGTTTGAAAAAATTGTTGGCGAGTGTCATCAAACTGTCTGCCTTTTTCTCAAGTTTCAGGGCCTGGTTGTTCTGCCCTTGGTTGCATCCGGATACTGCCAGGAGGAGCAAGGCGCTCATAAATAGTAAAATATTTTTCATATGTTGTGATAATTTTTAGCAAATATATTAACAGATGTTAGTTATTACATCTCTCTGAAGTAATTTAGAATCTCTCTAAATAAATTTGTTTGTCTGTGTATCTGATATTCAGAAGTATATATTTTTCTTTGCCAATTTTATCTGGCAAAGAAACAGGTTTTCAGAAACAAAAAAAGTAATCCGCTTTTATTTTTCAAAAGCCTCAGCCAGCAGTGCTTTTAGTTTTGAGGGAGGAATGTCGGTTTGGATTTCACCGGCACTGCACCACGAAATTTTACCTGTTTGCTCAGAAACCACAATGGCGATGGCATCTGACTTTTCGGTAATTCCAACTGCCGAGCGGTGCCTGAGTCCGATGTGAGAGGGCAGACTATCATTTCCGGAAACGGGTAAAATACAGCTGGCTGCAACGATTCTGTTGTTTCTGATAATTACAGCACCATCGTGAAGTGGTGAGTTTTTGTAAAAAATATTTTCGAGCAGCCTGTCTGAGATTCTGGCTTCAAGCAGCTCTCCGGTTGAAATGTAATCTTCCAGTTCGTTTATTTTAGACATAACAATAAGCGCTCCGGTGTTTGAATTGGCCATTCTGCGGCAAGCCTGTACAATGGGATCAATGTCGGTTTGGTTGTCACTGTTGTCGCGTATCTTCCAGAATAAAAACCGGCGGCTGCGTTTCCTGTTAAAAGCCGAGGTACCTACAAGCAGCAGAAATTTCCTGATTTCAGGCTGAAATACCACAATTAACGCAATAAATCCTACACTGATAAATGCACCCAGAATTTCTGAGAGAAGTTCCATTTCGAGTATCCTGACCAGCCGCCATGCCAGAAAAATGGCAATAATTCCCAGCAGAATATTAATGGCCGCTGTGCCTTTCAGCAGGTTGTACAGTGCATAAAGCATAAGTGCAACCATAAGAATATCAATAAGATCCAGTATTCTTATCTGCGAAATAACCGGCAATACCAACTCAATCATCTTTTAAAGCTTTTCTGCAAAAGTAATCAAACCATTGCGATTTCTGATGGCTAATTCAAATAACTGAAATATTGCCTGTTGCAAACACTAATGCTTTGCCTGATATCAGTTTGTGAATGTTTTAGTTAACTAAAGACAGAACTTATTTATCTGAAATCATCCTGCTCCTTTTTGAAATAATTTTAGATAGAAAACTAAAAAACTAAAATAGTTTTGTAGTTTTGCAACTGCAAAATCGAAGGATGGAAACCAAAGAGAGAATTAAAGAAAAGGCCATAGAGCTGTTTCTGACCATTGGGGTTAAAAATGTAACCATGGATTCCATGGCCGCTGATCTGGGCATTTCAAAAAGGACAATTTATGAACTTTTTAAAGATAAAGATGACCTGATTGTGCAGTCATTGCGCGAAATGATCATCAGGAATAACCGTGAGATGCTTGAAATAATTTCGGAAGCCAGTCATGTGATTGAAGCCATTTTTTTAATCATGAAAAAGGAGACCGAAAGGCGGGTACAAATGCCCAGGATTTTTGTAGAAGACATTAAAAAATATTATTCGGCAGTGAATGCTTCATTCTATAACTGCGAAGAAAACCTGAAAGAACTTTCGGCTTCTTATACACTTTTGGAAAAGGGGATTGCTGACGGAATATTCAGAACCGATATAAAGATTGATCTTGTGGATAATTTCCTGCACGAAGTCATTGGATTGATACACACCAGCGACCGCATAAGGGCACTGCAGCCTGAAAAAGCCGATATTCTTAAGAGCATCTTTCTTCCTTACTTCAGAGGAATCTGTACCCGAAAAGGCACTGACCTGATGGAAAAATACTTTGATAATCTTAACGAACTCACAATCAACTAAATATGAAAACAATTTTTCTGTTTTTTCTCCTGTTTGCCGGCGCTTCTTTTATGCTTGTCGCTCAGCAACCGCTTACGCTGGATTTGCCATCGGCGCGCCGCCATGCTGTAGAATTTAATAAATCGGCCCTAAATGCCAACCTTTCAACGCAAAAGGCACAATTGGCGCTTCGCGAGGCAATTGCCAACGGATTGCCTCAGGTAAATTCTACTCTGGATTATTCCAATGCGCTGGGTGCCAAAATTTCTATACGGTTTAACGAAAACATGCCGGCTTCCGAAATTGACATCAAGCCTCAGAGTAACTTTAACCTGAATGTTACTCAGCTGGTTTTCAGTGGAAATTACATTGTTGGAGTTCAGGTGGCCAGACTTTATAAAGACCTGGCCGAAATGAATGTGCTGAAAACCGAACTTGAAATTGAGACACAGGTTACAGAAGCCTACCATTTGGTGCTTGTTTCGGAGGAGCTATTAAAAATTCTGAATCAGAATCTCGTGAACCTCAGAAGCCTTTATATAAAAACTTCTGCACTCGAGAGCGCCGGAATCATTGAGAAAAATGATCTCGATCAGCTTTCGGTTCAGGTTAATACTCTTGAAAATGCAGTAAATGCTTCATCGAGACAATATGAGCTTGCAAAAAATATGTTGCGGCTTCACCTGGGTGTTGAGCCTGATACAGAACTTATTCTCACAGAAACACTCGAAGGCGTAATGGCTGCTTCGCTTGCACAGTCTGTATTGCAGGAGTTTGATATTCAAAATCAGATTGACTTCAGAATGCTCAGTCAGCAGGAGCTGGTGAATCTTAAAATGATTAATATGCAAAAAGCCCATGCCTTGCCAACCTTGTCGGGATATTACAGATATACTTACAAGCTTTTGAAACCCGATTTTGATATGACACCTGCCAACATGGTAGGATTACAGATGAATATCCCGATATTTTCGAGCGGGGTAAGAAGTGCGCAGGTCAAACAGGCAAGAATTGATTTTGAAACAACCCAAAACAACAAGGATTTGCTGAGCGATCAACTGAAAATTCAGGAAAAGCAGCTCAGGTTTAACTACAACAGCAATGTTGAAACGTACACCAATCAGAAAAACAATGTGGAAGTATCACGAAGGGTTTATAACAGCCTTAAGCTTAAATATGAGCAGGGCATTTTGTCGGGTCTTGACCTGATTAATGCCGACAACAATTACCTGAAGGCAGAAACTGATTACATTTCTTCGATGATGCAGGTGTTGCAATCGGGTGTTCAGCTTCAGAAACTTTACGGAAAAATCAACTAAATACAGGGACATACCCATGAAAAAAACTTTCGGAATAATATTGTCGGCCATGGTAATTGTGGCAGCAGCCTGTTCAGGAAACGACAGCAATAAGGCATCAGAGCAAAGCTCTGGTTCAGAAAAGGTAGAAATGGTTAAGGTTGCCGAGCTTTCGGTTCGCGAAGTTGCCCGGTCGGTGGAATACACGGCTACTCTTCAGGCTTATGAAGAGCTGCACATGGCGCCGGCTGCTCCGGGCCGTATTGAATCCATTTTTGTGGAAGTAGGAGACAGGGTTGGCAAAGGCGATTTGCTGGTTCAGATGGACAAAACACAGCTGCATCAGGCCGAAATCCAGCTGCGTACCCTTGAAACCGATTTTAAGCGCTTCGATACCCTGCAAAAAGTTGGCAGCGTTCCACAGCAGCAATACGATCAGATGAAAAGCCAGCTCGAAATTGCCCGGAGCAATGTTGCATTTCTGCAGGAAAACACAAGATTGCGGGCACCTTTCAGCGGAGTAATTTCCGGGAAATATTTCGAATCGGGAGAGATGTTCTCGGGAACTCCGGTTGCTCCTGTTGGAAAAGCGGCCATTGTTTCGCTTGTTCAGATAGACAGGTTGAAACTGACTGTTCCTGTGTCGGAGAGATATTTTCCAATGATCCGCAAAGGGATGGAAGCTACAGTAAGCTGTGATATTTATCCTGGCAAGTCTTTCACTGGCAGGATATTTAATATCTATCCAACCATAGATGCAGGCAGCCGTACTTTTAATATAGAATTGGCGATTGACAACGCTTCTGCCATTCTCAGGCCGGGCATGTTTGCCAGAGTAAGCCTCGATCTCGACAAGGAAGAAGCCATATTGCTTCCGGCCATTGCAGTGCTGAAGATGCAGGGATCGAACGACCGTTATCTGTTTGTGGAAGACCAAGGAACCGCACGCCGTGTAGCTGTAACATTGGGTAAACGTTACAATGACCTGATAGAAGTTTACAGCGATGTTTTAAAAAAGGGCGATAAAATCATAGTCAGCGGACAAGCACGTTTGCTAGATGGCATGAAGGTAAAGGTTGAAGCCAATTAGTTTCTCATCCCGAAAAACAAAGTAATATGAGTATATACAAATCGGCAGTAAATAAGCCCATTACAACTTTTATGGTTTTCACGGCTGTGATTGTTATGGGTATTTACGCACTTTTGCGGATTCCGGTTGACCTTTATCCGGAAATTGACCCGCCCTATCTCTCGGTAATGACCACCTACGTGGGTGCCAATGCCGCTGATATAGAAACAAATATCACCAAAAGGCTTGAAGATGCACTCAATACTGTTGATAAGGTTAAGGAGATAACTTCTACATCAACAGATAACCTTTCAGTGATCACCATCGAATTTAGTTGGGGTGCCAATTTGGATGAGGCAACCAACGAGGTACGCGATGTGCTCGACCGCAACTATGAGTATCTGCCCGAAGATGCCGACCGGCCGGTTATTTTTAAGTTCAACACCAACATGATGCCCATCGTTTTCTTTGCGGTTACCGCAAAAGAAAGCTACCCGGGGCTTGACAAACTACTGGAAGAAAAAATTATCAATCCACTCAATCGTGTGGATGGTGTTGGCTCGGTTTCAATGATCGGTGCTCCCAAACGTCTGGTTTATGTGGATGCCGATCCCCGGCGTCTGGATGCTTATAATCTGACCATTGAACAGATAGGGAATGTAATTGCCGCCGAAAATCTGAATATGCCTTCGGGCAATATCAAGATGGGTGAAATGGATTATCAGCTGAGGGTGCAGGGCGAATTTACCGATAGCCGTCAGCTCAGCAGTCTGGTGGTGGGGAATTTTAATGGTATTCCGGTCTACCTGCGCGATGTGGCTTCGGTGCGCGATTCGCTCAAAGATCTTTCACTTGAGGAAAAAATTAACGGAGAAACCGGCCTCAGGATGTTTGTGATGAAACAATCGGGAGCAAATACTGTAAAAGTTGCCCGGGAAATCAACAAAAACCTGGAAGAACTCAAGAAAACCCTGCCTCCTGACATAAGTATTGATCTGATTATTGATACCTCAACTTTTATCAAGGGATCAATAAAAAACCTTTCAGAAACGCTGATGTGGGCATTTTTCTTTGTGGTTCTTGTGGTTCTTTTCTTTCTGGGCAGATGGAGAGCAACCTTCATCATTGTGCTTACCATTCCCATTTCGCTGATTGTTTCTTTTGTGTATTTGTTTATTACCGGAAACTCCATCAATGTTATTTCACTTACTTCGCTTTCCATTGCCATTGGTATGGTGGTGGACGATGCCATTGTTGTGCTGGAAAACATCACCCGGCACATAGAGCGGGGCAGCAGTCCGCGCGAAGCAGCCATTTATGCCACCAACGAGGTTTGGCTTTCAGTTATTATCACTACTCTGGTTGTTGTGGCTGTGTTTTTCCCACTTACCATGGTGGGCGGTATGACCGGTGTGATGTTTAATCAGCTGGGATGGATTGTTACCATTACAGTAGTGACCTCAACATTAGCTGCAATTACACTTACACCAATGCTTTCGTCACGCATGCTGGTATTGCGCGAAAAAAAGCAGAAACCCGGCAGATTTTCATGGACTGCTATTGTTGAGCCCTTGCTTAACAGTCTTGACAACTGGTACGAAAAAATGCTCAGATGGGCATTGCATCACAAATTGGTGATTATGCTTTCTTCTCTTGCTATTTTTATTTTTTCCATGTTTCTGATAAAGTTTGTAGGAACCGATTTTATGCCACAAACCGATGAATCGAGAATAACCATGGCTGTAGAGCTTCAAACCGGCACCAGGGTTGAGGAAACCATAAAAACCACACGAAAACTGGAGGAGATGATCAGGGCTCGCTACCCCGAAGTTACCATCATGGCCTCATCTTCTGGATCCGACGATGAAGGCAGTATGTTCTCCCTGTTCAGCACAACCGGTTCTAATATCATTAATATAATGATGCGGCTCAAAGATGTTGATGACCGCGAACGCACAGTTTGGGAAATAGCTGATGATATGCGCAAACAGATTGCTTCATATCCCGAGATTATTACTGCCAATGTTGCAACCACCGGTGGCGGCATGGGAATGGGAGGAAGCAATACAGTGGATGTGGAAATTTACGGATATGATTTTAATACCACCAACACTGTAGCCGAACAGGTGCGCAATATCCTCAACAATATGGAGGGTGCAGCTGATATAACCGTGAGCCGCAAAAACGACAAACCCGAACTGCAGGTTATTCTTGACAAAGAAAAAATTGCCATGCACGGATTAAACAGTGCAACTGTTTCGGCAATGGTGCGTAACCGGATCAATGGCATGACTGCTTCACGCTATAAGGAAGAAGGTGATGAATATGAAATCAGGGTGCGGCTGGCTGAAAAATACCGCAGTTCAATTACCGATCTGGAGGAGCTTAGTATTGTATCGCCTATGGGTAAAAAAATCAAGTTAAAGGAAATTGGCCGTATTGAGGAATACTGGGGACCGCCTGCTATTCAGCATAAGCGCAAGGAGAGGGTAGTTACCATTGCTGCCAAACCCGATAAAATTGCTCTCGGAGAACTGGCCAATCGAATCAATACAGCGCTCAAAGAAGTAAGTGTCCCGCAGGATGTGCTTATTCAGGTAGGAGGTGCTTATCAGGATCAGCAGGAGTCTTTTATGGATCTTGGTTTGCTTATGGTTTTGAGTTTGTTACTGGTATTTATAGTCATGGCTTCGCAATTTGAATCGTTTACCATGCCTTTTATCATCATGTTTTCAATTCCGTTCGCATTTTCGGGTGTAGTTTTCGGACTTCTCATTACAGGTACTACCCTGAGCGTGGTTGCTGCATTGGGAGCGGTATTGCTCATCGGTATTGTTGTGAAAAATGGTATTGTGCTGGTTGACTATACCAATCTGATGCGCGACAGGGGAATGAAACTCTATGAAGCCATTGCTGTATCAGGCAAATCGAGGTTGCGACCGGTGCTGATGACCGCCCTTACTACCATACTTGGAATGCTTCCGCTTGCTTTAAGTACAGGCGAAGGTTCCGAAATCTGGCGGCCTATGGGTATTACAGTTATCGGCGGCCTGGTTTTTTCAACTCTGGTAACCATGGTGGTGGTGCCAGTAATGTACGGAGTACTTGCCCGCAGTGGTGAACGCGACAAAGTCACCAAAGTGAGAAAGAAATTCCGGAATCTGGATTAATAATCCCTTACCATTTAAAATTTAATTACTTACGGATGAAAGCAGTATTTGTAATATTCAACCAGGCGCACACCGAAAGGGTGGAGTTTGTCCTTGATCAGCTTGAAATAAGAGGATACACCTGGTGGAGCGAAGTTAAAGGACGCGGCACCAACTCCGGTGAGCCACGCATGGGAACTCACACCTGGCCCGAAATGAACTCGGCATTGATCACCATGGTTGATGATGAGCAGGTTGCCCCGCTCATCGAAAAGATTAAAAAAATTGATCAGGTAAATGCTGAAGTCGGCATCAGGGCCTTTGTCTGGGATGCTGTTCAGGCTTATTGATTAATTATCAATCATTTCAAATCAAATCCGGGGTTTGTCGCATCAAACGGCAAAGTCCGGATTTGTTATTTTCAGCTGTTGACGCTTAAATATGTTTCAGTGAGCTTTATGGCTTCCACGGCTTCTTTAACATCATGTACCCTGAGGATACTGGCTCCATTCAGCAAAGCAATGGTATTTATGATGCTGGTTCCGTTGAGTGCTTCTGCAGCAGTGGTTTTCAATACCTTGTTAATCATGGATTTTCTTGAAACTCCGGCAAGAACTGCATATCCCATGTCTTTAAAATGCCGGATATCAGCCAATAGTCTGTAGTTGTGCTCTAAGTTTTTACCAAATCCGAAGCCCGGATCAAGGATAATGTTCTGTTTGCCTTTGCTTTCAAAAAAATCAAGCCGTTCTCTGAAAAAACCGGATACTTCTTTTGTTACATCTGAATACACTGGGTTTACCTGCATATTTTCAGGCGTTCCCTGTATATGCATCAGAACATAAGCTGCATTAGTATCTGCCATAAAACCGATCATTTTTTCATCCATTGTACCTCCGGAAACATCATTGATTATTCCGGCTCCGGCCTCAATAGCCATTTCAGCTGTAGCAGATCTGAATGTATCTGCAGAAATAATTGCTTCAGGATAGTTCTTTCTTAAGATTTCTATAGCCGGAATAAGTTGTTGAATTTCAGCCTCAGCCGAAACGCCTGCAGAACCCGGCCGCGTCGAAACTGCTCCGATATCAATGATGGAGGCCCCTTCTTCAAGCATCAGGCCGGCCCTGTCAATAATACTTTCGTTGGTAAGGTACCTGCCACCGTCAAAGAAAGAATCCTGAGTAATATTTAAAATTCCCATAACCACCGGCTGGTTGAGGTTTAGGATTTGTTGTCCGCATTCTATTACCCCGGTTTGCGAAAAGTTTGTACCTTTATCCGCCCCCGGATTTGGGTTGGCCATAATTTGTTTCTTTTTCTAATTACCTAATTTTCAATTCCTATGACACAAGATACCGCAAAGCAGTTTGATGTTGCCATGGCTGCCTGCAAAGATATATTTTTAACCAAGATGAAAGATTACGGTACAGCCTGGAGGGTGTTGCGCCCCGAATCGCTTACCGATCAGATCTATATCAAAGCCAATCGTATCCGCAGCCTGCAGGAAAAAGAAATGCATAAGGTAAGTGAAGATGAATGGCCTGAATTTATAGGGATTGTTAATTATTCGGTAATTGCCTTGATTCAGTTAGAGTTAGGTAATAATTTTACACTGAATATTCCTCCCGATGAGGTGGAAAAACTTTATGATAAATACATCAACCAGGCTCGCAGCCTCATGCTCGATAAAAATCACGACTACGACGAAGCCTGGCGGAATATGAGAATAAGCTCCTACACCGATATTATACTAATGAAACTATTAAGAGTCAAGCAAATTGAAGACAACAAGGGCTCAACCTACATTTCTGAAGGGGTAGATGCAAATTACTTTGACATGATCAATTACGCGCTTTTTGCTCTGATTAAACTTGAAGAACAGAGAAAAAATGTAAAATGAGCCATTTTGATGCTTTGCTCACTGCATTCTTCAAAAACTTTGTAAAACCAATGTTTGTTTTAAACTAAAACCACTCTCATATGCGTACAATTCACCTGATAGCCAGAATACTTGTTGGTCTGGTGTTTATGTTTTCCGGTTTTGTTAAGGGAATTGACCCTCTCGGGATGGGCTACCGGCTTGAGGATTATTTTTATGCCTGGGGTACTCTGTGGATGTTGCCTGCAGCTCTCTCTCTTTCGGTTTTGCTAAGCACCATGGAGTTTGTGCTTGGTGCTGTAGTGCTGTTTAATCTTAAGCCAAAAGTAAATGCATGGCTACTGCTTGGCGTGATGCTTTTCTTTACCGGACTTACATTTTATGATGCCCTGTACAATCCTGTGCCCGATTGTGGTTGTTTTGGCGATGCCATTACACTTACCAACTGGCAGACTTTTTATAAGAACGTAATTTTAATGGTGCCTACGCTGGTTCTTTTCTTCTGGCGCAACAAAACTGTTGATAAATACGGTAATCTGGTTTCTTACGGAAGTGCTGCCGGACTTATCGCTCTTTTTGTTATGCTCAGCATCTGGTGCTACCGGCATTTGCCCATCATTGATTTTATGGATTGGAAAACCGGGAACAAAATGTATGTTGAAAATCCCCTTCCTGTCAAGTTTTATCTTACCTACAAAAACAAATTAACCGGCGAAACTCAGGAATATCTTTCTCCTGATTATCCATTTAACGATTCTGTATGGATGTCGCAATGGGAATTTGTAAGCCAGCGGACTGAAGATCCAAATGTTTTTAAAGGCCATGATCTTCAGATACTTGATATGGAAGGAAATGATTATACCGATCATTTTATACAAAACCCTGGGTATCAGTTCCTGCTGGTTAGCTGGGGACTTGACAAGGCAAACCATGATGCTTTGGCCCGCATAAATGATTTTGCATTAAAGGCCGAAGCTGATGGACATGGTTTTATTGCCCTCACCAGCTCATTGCCCGAAGAAATAGATAGTCTCAGGCAACAACTGAATTTGAATTATGAATTTTATCAGGCCGATGACATTACCCTGAAAACCATGGTCAGGGCGAATCCGGGTATGTTGCTTCTGCACGATGGCGTGGTGCTCGATAAATGGCATTATAATGATTTTCCGGCCTACGATGAATTTCTCATGAAGTTTCAGCCCACTGCTTCTCAACAGTAAACCATGACAGCGTTTATCCTCAAACGGTTGTTTTACGGTTTTTTTGTGCTGTTGGGCGTTCTAACGCTTGTGTTTTTCCTATTCAATATCCTTCCCGGCGATCCTGCCCGTATGATGCTGGGCCAGCGGGCTGATATGGCCTCTGTCGAAGCCATCAACCGTGAGCTGGGCCGGGACAAACCTTTGTCACATCAGTATTTCTCTTTTCTGAACGATGTTTCACCAGTATCGGTGCATAACAACTCTAACTATAACTCACTTTTTTATCCGGATACACTCAAGTACAATCCGGTTTTGATATTGTCATTATCCTCCGATACCAAAGTTTTTCTGAAGAAACCATACCTGAGGCGCTCTTACCAGAGTAAACGGGAGGTCACTGAAATACTGGCTCAGGCTTTTCCAAACACCATGCTGCTTGCATTGGTGTCAATGACCTTTGCTTCCATTGCCGGAATTTTCCTGGGTATTTTTTCAGCGCTGCGCCGTGGAAGTTATGCCGACCGTATTATTTCAATGCTTTCGGTTTTTGGTATGTCGCTGCCTTCTTTTTTTGCAGCGATTCTTATTGCATGGCTTTTTGCTTTTGTTCTGGCTGACTACACGGGGCTTAGCATGTTTGGTTCTCTTTACAGTGTTGATGACTTTGGCAGAGGTGAATTTATGGATCTGAAAAACCTGATACTTCCGGCCCTTACTTTAGGCATCCGCCCGCTGGCAATTGTAATTGAACTCACGCGCAATTCTATGCTTGAAGTGCTTTCGCAGGATTATATTCGCACGGCAAGATCAAAAGGGCTCGGAATAAACAGGATTATCGCAAAACATGCCCTGCGCAATGCACTGAATCCTGTAATTACTGCAATTTCAGGGTGGTTTGCCTCCCTGATGGCTGGCGCTGTTTTTGTTGAATATGTTTTCGACTGGAAAGGAGTTGGTGTGGTAATTGTTGAAGCGCTCGAAAAGTATGATTTCCCGGTGGTAATGGGTAGTGTACTTTTTATCGCTGTTTTATTGGTGATAATTAATATTTTTGTAGATATAATTTATGGTCTCCTTGATCCTCGTATCAGGTTGACCTGATGAATGTTAACCCGAAAACCCCTTGAACTGATGAGAAAAAAAATTGTTGCAGGCAACTGGAAAATGAATAAAACCTTCACCGAAGCCGAAGATTTATTATTTGGTATTGCCGATGAACTGCAGCAGGGTCGCCCCGAAGATGTAGAAATTGTTGTTTTTCCTCCGGCAATCTTTCTTGAACTGGCCAACGATGTTGCCACAGAAAACGGATTTTTTGCAGGCTTGCAGAATATCAGCGAACACGAATCAGGTGCATATACCGGTGAACTTTCAGCCGCTATGGTTGCTTCAGCAGGCGGTTCGCATGTTATTCTGGGACATTCTGAGCGCAGAACATATTTCGGAGAAACGGATGCACTCATTGCGAAAAAAATAGATCAGGCACTAAAACATAATCTCACTCCGGTATACTGCTGCGGCGAAGTACTGCAGGAAAGAGAGGATAACAGGCATTTTGATGTTGTTGAAAAACAGGTATCAGAAGCTTTGTTTCACCTGAGTGAAGATGATTTTGCCAAAGTTGTTATTGCTTATGAACCGGTTTGGGCCATCGGTACTGGCCGCACTGCAAGTCCGGAACAGGCGCAGGAAATGCATGCTTTTATCCGCAAAGTGCTTGCGGGTAAGTTTGGCGATGCCGCAGCCTCTACTGCCATTCTCTACGGAGGTAGCTGCAATGCCGCCAATGCCAAAGAGTTATTTGCCAATGCCGATGTTGACGGCGGTTTGATTGGTGGCGCATCCCTCAAGGCAGTTGACTTTGTTACTATTATCAGAAGTTTTTAATTTGACAATCTTCATAAAGGTTTCTGTTTCTGATTCTTACAGAAAACAGAAACCTTATGTTTTTTAATGCGGATATATCTGGTATCTGTTGTTTACTTCTTTTGTTTAAATGCACAATAGCAACATCATGGAATACATCGAATTGACCTGCACTCTGTCAGAAAACGACCTGCAATTTTCTGAGATAATTATGGCAGCGCTGGGCGAGCTCGGCTTTGAAAGTTTTACCGAAACCGAAAGTGGACTTCAGGCTTACATTCAAGCTCCGGCTTTTGACCCTGCCATGCTCAACGATCCGAACCTGTGGCCCGAAGGTGCAATGCCTGCTTACACATGGCAAACTATTGAAGATCAAAACTGGAATGCAGTGTGGGAATCAAATTTCGATCCTGTACTGATTGCCGGAAGATGTGCAGTTCGTGCACCCTTTCACGAGCCTTTCCCGGGTGTGGAATATGATATTGTGATTGAACCCAAAATGTCGTTTGGTACTGCTCACCACGAAACCACCTACCAGGTGATTGAGGTTATGCTCGGCCTTGATCTTGCCGGAAAAACCGTTTTGGACATGGGCTGCGGAACCGCAGTGCTGGCAATACTGGCTGCCATGAAAGGGGCTTCTCAAATCACTGCCATCGACAACGACGAGTGGGCTTTTAATAACTCACTCGAAAACGTGCAGAAAAATAATTTTCCCGATATTAACGTTTATCAGGGAGATGCCGCTATGCTGGATGGCTTGCACTTCGATATCATCATCGCCAACATTAACCGAAACATATTGTTAAACGATATGGGAGCTTATCAAAAGGCCCTCAACCCCGGAGGAATGTTGATAATGAGCGGTTTTTATACCGAAGATGTACCTGCTATTACCGGTGCAGCAAATAATCTTGGCCTGGAATTTGCCGGGCAAACTCAAAAAAATAACTGGGCTACTGTTTCTTTTATTCTCAGGAATCAGAGCTGATGGTTTAAAACTAATTTGCTTGCTATGAACTTGTTGCGTTTTTTGTTTTTCATTTGTCTGTTCAATTCACTTTTACTGGCCGGGAATCATGCTGTTGCGCAGCAGAATAAACTCTTTTCTGAGGACCCTATAGCTTTTGCTGCCGAATTGGGCGATTTTATGAAGCAGGCCACCGACAAGGAATCAAAACAGGCCATGCAGGAATTTGCAGCACGCTGGAATACTGGTATTTATCAACCAGAGGTTCAAACAAGAATTATAGCAACTTTTAATTTGATGATGTCGCAGAGAATGCGGCCCACCCCTGCCTTCAGGGATTATTTAACTGCGCTTAACTCATTTTCTACTTCCACCGCACCAAAAAACCTCATTGCCTGGCACAAAGGCCTCGAGCCGAGAATTGACAGTAAAAGTTTGCGTGCTTTGAGCCGGTTTCTCGAAAATACTGCCGAACTGAATCAAAAAAGAGTGTTGTTCCGGTCACAGGCCAATTCCTGGCAATTCAGGAATGGCAGTTTTACCTGGAATTTCGACAGCACACTTTTTGTTGAACTGGAGAACGTAGACCTTGTCTGCATTTCTGGGCGCGACAGCATCCGCATTTTTAAAACCACAGGAATTCATTTTCCTGAAACAGATCAGTTTAAAGGCAGGGGAGGAGTTGTGCTTTGGGAAACATTTGGCTTCGATCCCTCTAAAGTTTATGCTACCCCGGGCAATTACCTCATCAACCTGAAACAAACAGGATGGAGTGCTGATACCGTTAATTTTTACCATAAGGATTTTTTTGGTTTTCCCCTTACCGGAAGGCTTGAAGATAGAGTAATGACCGGTATTTCCCCCGACAGGGCTACTAATCCAAGGTTTGTTTCTTATCAGACAGATCTTGAATTTAAACAAATTTTTAAAGGAATTGACTACCGTGGGGGCTTTACCCTGGAAGGGACCAGAATCATCGGTTCTGGTTATGCTGATCGCGATGCAGTAATCTGGATATCGCGCAAAGGCAGTCCGGTATTAAAACTAAGTAGCAGGAGCTTTGTTATTCGCCCCGAACGCATTTCTTCGCAGAGAACTTCAGCCACCTGGTACTATGAGTCCGACTCACTGTTTCATCCGGGGCTCCAGTTTACCTACAACGATCAATCCAAAGAGATAACCTTGCTCAGGCAGGGAGAAGGTACTGCTTCAAGCCCGTTTTTTAATTCCTGGCATAATCTGGATATGTATTTTGAGTCGTTTTCCTATAAAATGGAGACCGACAGCATTAACTTTGAGATGATGAAAGGAATAAGGCAACAGGGAAGTGCCATTTTTGAGTCATCAAACTTTTATGCCGAGGAGCGTTATTTAAAACTTCAGGGGATCGATGAAGTTAATCCCATTAATGTAATTTACAATTTCGTTGAAAAGAACAACAACTACAGGGTATTTTACCTGAACGAACTGGTCGAATTCATGAAAAAACCTGTTGCTCAGGTTAAAGTTATGGTTCTGAATCTGGCGATAAGTGGTTTTGTAGTTTATAATATTGACAATGAAAGGATTGAAGTAACCCAACGACTCTTTGATTTTTTGTCAGCCAAAAGCAAAAAAAGAGATTACGATGTTATTCAAATAAATTCTCAGGTCTCTGGAATCAGCAACGCCACCCTGAATCTAAATACTTTTGACCTGAAAATCAGGGGTGTTCCACAGGTTTCGATCAGTGACTCTCAGGCAGTTTACATTTTTCCCCGCGATAAGGAAATTATTGTCAGAAAAGACCTCGATTTTGTTTTTACAGGAATGGTAAAAACAGGTTATTTTGACTTTTACTCAAATAAAAGTTCCTTCGAATACGGCAAGTTTCAGTTAAGTATGCCCCAGATTGATTCCATTTCCTTTAAAGTAGATACTATTGCCAAAGGAGGAAAAAGGGTCGATCAGATTATGGTTCGAAATGTATTGGCCAATCTGAGCGGTGAATTGCTGATTGACAAACCCGATAATAAATCAGGGATACAAAAGTTGCCGCAATACCCAGTTTTTATCAGTAAAAATGATGCTTATGTTTATTTCGATTATGCCAGAATAGAAAAAGGGACCTACAAGCGTGATGACTTCTATTATGTGGTTTATCCTTTTACCTTGGATAGTTTGAATAGCTTTACCACCGAAGGGCTGAAGTTTGAAGGACATCTGTATTCCGGCAGCATTATGCCCGATATTAAAGAGCCATTGCGGGTGATGCCCGATTATTCTCTTGGATTTGCCCGTAAACTCGATCCGGATGGAATCCCTGTTTATGATGGCAAAGCAACCTTTTACTCAGATCTTAGCCTGAGTAACCGCGGTCTTCTTGGCTCTGGTAAACTTAAATTTATGACTTCGGACTCCGAATCGGATAATTTCCTTTTTACTCCTGATTCACTCATCGCAGACCTGAGTCGTTTTGAAATTACAGAAAAAGCTGCTCCGCCGGCATTTCCGCAGGTGAGTGCAGATGGGGTGCACATGTTTTGGCTGCCATGGCTGGATGTAATGAGATTAAATACTCTTCCGGGAGAAGAATTTGCGATGTTTAATGGAAAATCGCAGCACATAGGAGCATTGTCGCTTACTACTGCCGGATTGCTCGGGAAAGGTACCAGTCGCCTCGATAATGCCGACCTGGCATCCGGTACTTTTATTTTCAGCAATCAGTCATTTAATACCGATACAACTAACTTCAGCCTTTATTATCCCGAAAGGCCAAACCTATCGCTGGTTGTTAAAATACAGCCGGGAAGGGTTGATTTTAAAAACAATATCGCTACTTTCGGAACTCCAGGAAAAAGTGTAAAGATTGATTTGCCGCTAAGTCAGTACTATTCATTTATGGATAGAATTGAATGGCGGATGAATAAGAATGAGCTGCTTCTTACCAACTCCCTTGCGCGCAGAGCTGCTCTGGCCGATACTGTTAATCTTAAGGATCTGGTTGACTTCGACTTTTCGGGTTCGGAATTTGTTTCAACTAATCCTTCCATGGACTCCTTGCAGTTTTTTGCCATGGAGGCTACTTACCGGATGAAAGAAAATATTATTGATGCACGCGAAGTTAAGATGATAAGGGTTGCCGATGCAGCTGTATTTCCGGGCGATGAACAGGTTACTATTCTTTCAGATGGAACCATGAAACCCCTGGCCGGAGCCTCGCTGATTGCCAGCCGGAAGAACAAGGCATTTCTGATCTATAATGCATCTGTTAATGTTAAAACCCGCAAAGACTATTTTGCCTCCGGGTATTACGACTATACCGATGATCTGGGCAATGTGCAGCCTGTTTACTTCAACGCTTTGTCGGTTGATGAATCGGGAAATACCTCGGGTAAAGCAATTTTACCCAAAGGACAATTGTTCCCCTTAAATTCTCATTTTGATTTTACCGGCGAAATCGGGCTGAATGCTTCGCAGCAATTTCTCAACTTCAAAGGAGCATACCGACCGCGCAGCGATTGTTTCGAATCAGAAGGGCCCTGGGTGGCATTTTCATCACAACTCAATCCTTCCGATATCCGTTTGCCGGTTTCCCCTGTTATGCGCGATACACTGGGCGATCCGGTGCTTGCCGCCATGGTTTATTCTGACTTTTTCAGCAGCATTTATCCAGCCTACTACAGAAAGCCCAAGGCCTGGGGCGATACCATTGTGGCGTCTTCTGAAGGAGCGATAAAGTTTGACAGAAAAACTGAGTCTTTTCTCATCGGGGGTTTTGACAATGCAGGAAACCTGAACAAATCGGGTAACGCGACTACCATTGATACCAAACAATGTATAATAACCACCACCGGCGAAATTAAAACCGGGGCAGGTTTTGGCCAGGTCAATCTGAGGAGTTTCGGCTCGGTGAAGCACTTCAGCATTGCTGATTCAACCAGGTTTGAGCTTGCGCTGGCTTTAAACTTCTTTTTCTCCGATCCCGCCATGAACAGACTGAAAGATGCTTTGCTAAAGTCTGAACTTCAGGGCACAGATGTCAGCAGCCCGGCATACCGAACCCTGCTTATGGGCTTGCTCGGCGAAAAGGGTGCTGCCGATTTCCTAAACGAGCTTAATACTACCGGTCAGATAAGGCGTGTGCCAGCCGAGGTAATTCAAACCATTACACTCACCGATGTAAATATGGCCTGGGATATGAATCTGAAAAGTTTCATCAGTGAGGGACAGTTGGGAATTGCCGGAATCGGCCGGGAACTTGTAAACCGCAAGGTAAACGGATATCTCGAAATTGGAAAGCGGCGTACAGGAGATATCCTGAATCTTTATATTGAGGTTAGCAATACAGAATGGTATTTCTTCTCATATGGAAGTGGAATTATGCAGGCGATCTCTTCAAACAACGAGTTCAATAATATAATCAGCAGCCTGAAAGAAGATAAAAGAATGCTGAAAACTTCAGGTTCAGATGAAGCTTACCAGTTTATTATCTCAACTCCCGAAAGGCGAATTGCTTTTCTAAGAAGAATGCAGGCACGAAATGCCGGCAATGAATAAAAGCCATAAAATGCAAAATGTAAAAGCAGCCTGATAACTGCTTATTTTTGCACTTTTGTCCAATAATCCCATCATTGGGAATAATTCTGAAAAAGATGGATTATCTGAATGTTGCAATTGCTTTGATTTTGGCTTATCTGCTAGGGTCAATCCCTACATCGGTATGGGTTGGAAAATGGTTTTATAAATTAGATATACGTAATCAGGGCAGTGGAAATGCAGGCGCTACCAACACCATCAGGGTGCTGGGGCTGAAAGCCGGAATCCCGGTGCTGCTCTTCGATGTTTTTAAAGCCTGGCTGGCTGTTTCATTGTCAAATTGGCTTACTTACACAGGTTTTTCTCAAGATCAGGAAGTGGTTTACCGCATTCTTTTGGGCGCAGTTGCAGTTATCGGGCATGTTTATCCTGTATTTGCCGGATTCAGGGGAGGAAAAGGAGTTGCATCGCTGGTGGGAATGGTAATTGCACTTTATCCGGCTGCTTTTCTCATTATTCTGGCCTGTTTTGTCTTGATTATGATATTTACACGTATAGTTTCTCTCGCATCCATCATCAGTTCTCTCTTCTTTCCTGTTGTGGTAATTTTGATTCTCGGAGAAAGAAGCCTGCCACTTATGATACTAGCCCTTGCTGTTGCTGTTTTTGTGCCTTATACACACCGGGCTAATATCAAACGATTGCTCAATGGGAGTGAAAAAAAATTTGATTTCGGAAAAAACAGAATTACCAAATAGCTCCGGGTTAATAAAGTGTTGATAATTTTATCTTCTTAACTTGTCAATATTTGGTACATTGTCAATTAATTTTATAATTTTACCGGAAACTTAACCAAGTTCTACTACAAAGTAAATTCCTTAATTATGAGATTTATAGTATCAAGCCAAAGCCTTCTGAAAAGCCTGCAGTCAATCAGTGGCGTGTTGAACTCAAGCAATACATTGCCCATACTCGACGACTTTTTGTTCGAACTCAGTGGCAGTTCTCTGCAAATCACAGCTTCTGACCTCGAAACCACCATGCGGGTGAACATTGAAACTACCATGGCCGAAGAAGAAGGTGCTGTAGCTATTCCTGCAAAAATTCTTCTCGAACTTCTTAAAACCTACGGAGATACTCCACTTACTTTCACAGTAGACAAATCCCTGGGTATAGAAATTGCGGCAGATGAGGCAAAATTCAAAGTGGCAGGACATGATGCGGGCGAATTTCCCAAAGCCCCGGTAATGGAAGAAGTTGCAGGAATCAAACTTCCCGCTGAGTTGCTGCTGGCCGCTATTAACAAAACCATTTTTGCTACAGGCAACGACGACCTGCGGCCTGCAATGTCAGGTGTTTACTGCGATCTGTCGCCCGATTCAGTGATTTTTGTTGCTACTGATGCCCACAAGTTGGTTCGTTACAAACGCTCAGATGTAAGTGCTTCAGAGAGTACAACATTTATCATGCCCAAAAAGCCGCTGAATCAGCTCAAGAGTATTCTGCCGGCTGATAATACTGAGGTTGAGGTTGAATATAACGGCACCAATGCAAGGTTTACATTCAGGAATGTTGACCTGGTTTGTCGTCTGATCGAAGGACGCTATCCCAATTATGAAGCCGTAATCCCATCTGATAATCCAAATACCCTCATTGTTGACAGGCTCTCTCTCATTACAACACTTCGCCGTGCTTCATTCTTCGCCAATAAGTCAACCAATCAGATCAGGCTTTCCATAACAGGTCAGGAACTTTATATTGATGCCGAAGATGTTGATTTTGCTCATGAATCAAGGCAAAGGCTTAGTTGCAGCTTTAACGGAGAAGATATGGAAATTGGCTTCAACAGCCGGTTTTTGGTCGAAATGCTCTCAAATCTGAGTACCGAAAATATTCGCCTCGAAATGTCTGCGCCCAACCGTGCTGGTATTCTTCGCCCTGTCGACAGCGAAAATCCTGCCGAAGACATTCTTATGCTGGTTATGCCGGTAATGCTCAATTCCTGATCAACCTAAGAATTTGTGCGGGCTTTGTTTCGATAAGAAATAAAGCCCGTTTCTTTTTATAAAACTATTTTAAGCTCCCGATTGTTCTATTAAAAAACCACCTCCATGAAAACACAAGCCATTTTCAGATCTTTTGCCCTGGTATTAACTTTGGCTTTCGCATTTGCCTTCTCTTCGTGCGAAAAAGTTAAAGATCTTGCCAAATTCGACATCTCCTACTCAAATCCCGATGTTCGGTTTACTCTTGACTCTTTGGATTATTTGCCGAAATCGGAGGTTTTGCTTCATCAGGTTACACTGAATGTAAATCTCGACAGCATCATCGCCAAACATGAACTCGATGGAATTGAAAACGCAAAATTTGAGTCGGTAAAAATTGAAATTGAATCTCCGGCTTCTGCCAATTTCAGCTGGCTTACTTCCGCAAGAGTTACAGTAAGTGCCCCCGGAGTGAATGAAACCGAGGTTGCAGCTACTACATCCATTGCTCCTGACGGCCGCTCTGCCGATATTGCAGTGACAAATACTGAAGTCATTTCGCAGATTTCAGGCGGGGTTTTTACACTTAAACTCTATGGAAGTATTACACCTCCGCTACCGGCAGGATCTATTGGTATGCTGCTGTCATCAAAAATTAAAATGACAGTGAAGCCTTTGTAATTTAAATCTTTAACCTTTTTATTTTCCCGGAGACTGAACATAGGTTTCCGGGATTTTTTTTAGTTTTGTAATAAGTGTTTCTGCTGCAAGCCTGTTCAAATCTGTTTCATATGGATATAAGTCTTATTGCTCCCTGTGGCATAAATTGCAGCACCTGCTATGCTTATCAGCGAACTAAAAACAGGTGCGTTGGCTGCCTCACGCCCGAAGGCAATAAACCCAATCATTGCATCATTTGTAAAATCAGAAATTGTGCTCAACATGAAGGGGCTTCTTCCCTGTCTTGTGCAGAGTGTAAAATATTTCCGTGTAAGCGATTAAAGCAACTCGACAAGCGATACCGAACCAAATACCACAGTAGCCTGATTCAAAACCTTAAAGATCTAAAGGTATTGGGCGAAGATTTGTACATGAAACGCGAAGAGGAAAGATGCCGCTGCAGGGTTTGTGGTGAGATTATCTGCATTCATGCAAAAGAGTGTCAGGCCTGTAAAACCGAACTGCCAGAATTTATATAATAATGAATTCTAAACCTTTATCTCCTCAGTCAAACAATTCACTTAGTTCAAGCCAGCGGTTCGATTTTTCCTCAAGGCTATTTTCTGTTTCCTGGTAGTTTCGGCTAAGGGCTTCCAATTCTTCGGGCGTGCAGTTTCCGCTGTTCATCTTTTCGAGAATGCCTGCTTTTGTGCTTTCAAGCAGTTCAATCTCTTTGCCAAGGCCTTCGAACTCTGATTTTTCTTTAAAAGTGGGCTTTCGCGGACCGGTTTGCAGTGTGTTTTCTTTAGTTGGTTTGGGAGCCGGCGGGCTTTTTAACCTGAGTGCGGCAGCTTCTTCCTCCATTCTAAGCCTGTAATAGGCTGTGTAATTCCCGTAATAATCTTTTACCTTGCCACTTCCCTCAAAAACAAAAACATGATCTACGATTTTATCCATAAAATACCTGTCGTGCGAAACTATGAGCAGGCAGCCTTCAAAATTCATAAGAAAGTCTTCAAGAAGATTTAGTGTATGAATATCGAGGTCGTTGGTGGGCTCATCCAGAATCAGGAAATTAGGATTTTTCAGCAGCTGCATAAGCAGGAACAGTCGCCTTTTTTCTCCGCCGCTTAAACTCGAAAAGTAATTGTACTGTAAGGTGTGCGGAAAATTGAAATGTGCCAGAAAAGCCGAAGCAGTAATTCTTCCCTTTCCCATCGGCATTTCCTCCGCAATGTCTTTGGCAATGTCAATCACCCTTTTGTCTTCTTTGGGCTGAAATCCTTCCTGACTATAATACCCGTACACAATGGTCTGACCGGTGGTAATTTTTCCCATATCAGGATTGAGCGATCCTGTAATCATGTTAAGCAAGGTAGATTTTCCGGTGCCGTTTTTCCCAATTATACCTACTTTATCGCCTTTTTTAAAGGTGTAGGAAAAGTCTTCAATCAAACGGTTTTCGCCAAAGGCTTTATGGATATTATTTAACTCCAGTATTTTACCTCCTATGCGGGTCATTTTCACCTCCAATGGCCCGGTATCTTTTTCGCTGCGTTTTGATGCTTTTTCCTGTATGTCATAAAACGCATCAATTCTGGCTTTTGATTTGGTGGTTCGGGCCTGCGGCATGCGGCGCATCCATTCAAGTTCTTTTCTGAAAAGCCCCCTGGCTTTTTCTGTTTCCACCTGCTCTATGGCCTCGCGTTCAGCCTTTTTTTCAAGAAAATATCCGTAATTTCCCTTGTACTTATACAGCCGGTTATTGTCGAGTTCGAGAATTTCGTTGCATACATTGTCGAGAAAATACCTGTCGTGTGTAACCACCAGCAAACTAAGGTTTTGCCGTGAGAGGTATTCTTCAAGCCATTCAATCATCTCAATGTCGAGGTGGTTGGTAGGTTCGTCCAATATAAGCAAATCGGTTTCTTCGAGCAATGCCTTGGCCAGTGAAACTTTTTTTCTTTGTCCTCCCGAAAGGGAGCCGGCTTTCTGATCGAGATCGGTAATTTTAAAACGTCCCAGAATTTCTTTGATTCTTACATCGTAATCCCATGCCCCCATCTGCTCCATGGCAGTGGTTGCCGTTTCCAGCAGGCGGTGCGCTTCAGTTGTGTCTTCATGTCTGAGAAGATTAAGGGCGTATTCGTAATTCCTGATGGCCCGCATAAAATCGTTTTCGGCATTGAAAAGTATGTCGAACACGGTTTCATCGTCATTCATTTCAGGGTTCTGCGACAGATATGACCACCGAATGTCTTTTCTGAAAGTAACTGATCCGCTGTCAGGAAGGTCTTTGCCACTGATAATATTCAACAGGCTGCTTTTGCCTGCGCCGTTTCGGGCAATAAGGGCAACTTTGCTGCCCTGGTCAATGCCGAATGTAATATCGCTGAAAAGTTCCTTTTCGCCGTATGATTTGCTGAGCTGCTCAACCAGTAGATAATTCAATGCCGTAGTAATTTGCTGGTGCAAAGATAAACGATTCGCTGTTGCCGTGGGTAATCAAATAAAAAAGCCCCTTTCGGGGCTGAGAAACTTTGAAAGAAAAACTATATTTTTTTTACATCAACAGCTTTCTTTCCTCTTTTGTCTTCGGCTATCTCAAAAGAAACAAGATCATTCTCGTTTACTTTTTCGGTCAGGCCGGTTGCATGAACAAAAACATCATGCTGGGTTTCGTCGTCAATTATGAATCCAAAACCCTTGCGCTCATTAAAAAATTTAACTTTACCGGTAGGCATAACAATTGAAAATTAGAGATTAACAACACAAATATAATAGTTTTTTGGTTTGAATCAAATTTTTTTTCATTTTTTTTACATGGAGTTACTTTGGTTTATTAAAATTGCCTTTGTTGATTTTTACAGAAATATACTAAACTATGTGTTCGGGAATTCTTGCCAAAGCTTGATTTTGCTTTAAAGGCCTTTCTGGTATTCGTTTCTTTTCGGTCTTCAGATTCTGCCGGGACTTTATTTTGGCTGCAATTATTTAATGAACTTTTTTAGACGGCCGAATGCTGCTTAAACAAAAAATAAACAAAAAAAATCTGTATAAATATTGCTTCTTTTAGCTCAGTAAATTTGCAGATGTAAAAAAAATATACACAAAGGAGTGTGTTGAAAACATTCAAAGTATAAAATTATTTTACAAATAAGTTTTGATCAAACTTTCGTAAATAGTTGAAAAACAATGACAAAGAAATATTTATTGATTAAAGCAAAAATATTTCTCAAAATACTTGACAAGGGGGTGTGTTTTTTAGTATCTTTGTGAATGTAAAAAATAATTACACATGAAGTCAACATTTACTCTTTTTCTGATCGTGCTTCTCAGCCTTCCGGTTGCGGAGGTATGCGCGCAGGTAAGAGTTACGGGTCATGTGTGTGCCGAAGTTGTTGAAGCTGCTGATGCCAGTTACAGCGGTGAAACCAGTTTTATGCTTGCTGCTGAGAATCGCACAAATGTGGAATTGGGCAACATCAGAATCGGTGGAAAACCACAATCTCTGTGCTCATTTACATTGAGCCAGGCTGTTGTGAGAAATATTCAGGGAGAAGAATTTTCTGTGCATACCATTTCAGATAATGCTCAAGGGTTCCTTACAATCAATGAGCAAGGGAAACGCGATCTGTCGCTGACCGTCAGGGCCGATGAACTGCCTTCTGGTAATCAGTATTCAGGGAGCTACAACATCACGTTCGCTTACAATTGAATATTGTGTTTCCTCTTTCAACAGATGCAGTCCAATACGGGGGGAAGGCATCTGTTTTTTTATTGCTATAAGCTGGCTTCCGGTAAAGGGGATTATGATTATATCTCAGAAGCTCTTTTTAGCTGAATAATCCGCATAGCCAGAAGCAGCTAATTAAATTCTATTTTAATGATTTATTTACGCTTGTGTTTACAAAGTACAAGCCTTCAATATCAAAATCATTTTTTTGCACTTTCAAAAAGTCAAATTTTTTCTCAACTCTCATTCTCTGTCCCCCATAACTAAAACCCAAAGCTCTGATCATGTCCATTTGATGCTGAACGGTGATGACATAAAAAGGGGTTTGTTTGCTTAGTCCGTCTCCTGAGCTGAAAATGGTTTCAATAAGTCTGCCGAATCTGATTTCCAGTTTGCCCGCAAGTTCCTGATTTCCGGTAAGCCGGCATGCCTGAATGTAAATGTCTAATATCTCAATTTCAAAAGGAGAAGTGCTGAGTAGTGCAGAAGCCTGACTGACAATGGTTTCGTAATCTGATTTTCCAAGCATTTCTTTTTTGAGTAAGTCTGATAAAATTTTCGGATACTCAGAGCTGCCGGCAGGCTTATACTCCGGCTGTAAAACATAACCATAATACAGCAAATGGTAATCCCTGAGAGATAGGCTGGTATCGTTCTGGTTCAACCGGTTGAGCAATGCAGGGTAATAGGTTGGAGAACCGGCTTTAGATACGGCTTTGCTGATTTTTTTATAATCCGGAACATTAAAGCTGTTTTTCTGAGCAATCAATGCGAAAGCCGGCATCAGAATCAGTAAAATTATGGCAGCTGATTTTTTCATTTTCAGGAAATAAAAGTTTAAAAAAAATTAATCCCAGGCCTCGTCTTCCTCAAAGTAAGGTTCATCATCATTCAGGCTGATCCAGGTGTAAATAATGGAGTCAATTACGCCTTCGTCGGGGTCACTTTGATCGGTAAAATTCGGAAGATTTTTCACGAGATCCAGAATACGGTTCTCGCTGATGGCTATCATGTCTTCGTCGGGGTATGCCTGATTCAGTAAAATAGCCAGTGTTCCGTAATTATTCCAGTTAAGTGGAGCAATGGCAGCCAGTTTAAGCTCGGTGGCAGTCATCAGGTCATTGATGTGTTGTTCATCAACTTTAAACCCTGTTTTGCTCAGCGCCGACATGAGCATGGAAGTGTTGAGTGGAATATCGGGGTAGGATGAAGGAAAAAGATGATTACTCTCTGATAAAATCAGCGAGGCAATCTGTCTTATTTCATCATCACTAAGGTTCATCAGGCTTAGTTTTTTTAACGTACAAAGTTACTAAGTATAATTTCAACAATCCCGGCTTTTTTGTAAAAATTTATATTTTGGCCTAATTTTATTGACAGTATAGAAATATGGCAGTTACTGAATGGCTGGTTCAGTATTTTGCGAAAGTAAAATCATAACTATTTACCACCTCAGCGCTCAGTACTTGTCTGATCAGGAAATTTTAAACTTTGCTGACATCTGAAAAAACTGCTGCAGGCATAACATGGTAAGCTGAGCATCCTCCAGGGCATTGTGCGTTTTGTCTTCTCTTTCGAATCCAAACCATGAAGAAATTGCTTTCAGGCTGAGTGATCGTGGCGTACTTTTTCCGTTTGCCTCAAGAATTCTGAAAGTATAGTAGGCAATGGTATGAAGGTCAATGAGTTTGTTGCTGAATGGCCAGTCCAGATTTTCACCGCTGTAAGCGAATTTCAGAAAATTGATGTCAAAGATTACACTCTGGCCGCAGATAATTACATCGTGCAGGCTGCCGCTTTGCCTTTTCAGTAGCTTGCGTATCCATTTTTCAAAATCTTCAAGAACCTCATAAACCATGGGAGCTTCCTGTAATTCATCCCACGAAAGGCCGTGAATTTGCTCGGCTGAAGCTGTAAACGCTTCCTCGTTTTCGGGGTAAACATTGCTGATAAAGGTTCCGAGTTCTGTCCAGTTGTCGTTTAACAACACGGCTCCGATTTGCAGTATTTCATGGTAACCAGGTTCTGGTCCGCTCATTTCAAGGTCAACAACTAGGTATGGCATAAATTTGAAGTTAGACTTTTTTTGCCAAATTTAGTCTATTCCTGGTTTACATGCAAAGCTGCCTCTTGTCTCAGATAAATATTAACCCGGTACTACTCGTTTTTCAATGTATCTGGAATTCATTATTCTTAATGCACCCATGTAATCGAGCCGGAACTCAATCAAATCGCCGGTTTTGTATTTTTTTTCATTTTTCCCCAGGTCAATAACTATCATGTCTGAACTTGATCCTGCAAACTGAATCTGGTTGTCAACCGGGCGAAGATATTTGCTTTCTGCATCGAGTAATCCCAGATCGAGAATTGCTCTGTATGAGGTCTGCCCGTTTTCGCTGTCAGTAAAATCGAAGCTGTGCCCTTCTACATTGGAGCCCATTTCCCCCATTGGTCTGGTGGGTTTTTCAATGAGCTCAATAATTTCAGTATAAAGCCTGAAAATATCATTGTGCATGCCTTTCAGGACAGTGTCGTGGTAAACATCAGTGCCCAGGAAAAGAGTTTCTCCCACCCTGAAATGGTTGATACCTGAAGGGAGAAGTTTTTGCAGAATCAAAGGGATTGATACAGAAGAGCCTCCGGAAACCAGGGGGATGGACTTGTTGAACTTAGCCTCAATCAATTGTTTGTAAAGGCTGAGCTGTATGAGTTTGTCGTGGTTTGGCAATATTCCGTAAAGGCAGGTAAGGTTGGTTCCAATTCCTGTGATTTCGATGTTCGGCAAGGTAAATACATTTTCATAGAATTTGATCAGGTCATCGCGCATAACCCCTTCGCGCAACTCTCCCAATTCAATCATTATGATTACCTTGTGGATTTTATTTTGTTTGAGCGCCTCTTTTGAAATCAATTTCAGAGTTCGTAGTTCAGTATTGAGGCTTATGTCGGCATACCGCACAATTTCAGGAATTGACCTGGCAGGAGGAGGCTTGATATATATAGTTTCAATGTCCGGAGCCAGTTGTTTGATGCTCTTCAGGTTTGAAACCCTTGAGTCACATAATTGTTTGATTCCCAGATTGATCACCTCCTGAAGGAATGTGCGGTTGCCACACAAGAGTTTGGTGACAACCGCCCACTGAATTTTTTCTTTAGCAAATAGCTTATCAAGACGTGTGTAGTTGTCTTTCAGCTTTTTCGCATTAAGTGTAATGTACGCCATCTTATGATGATTTCTTTAATCTCATTTCCAGATATTTATTTTGGAAGCCAAGATTCTGGTATAAAAAACGTGCCGGGTTGTCAGATTCCACATGGAGTGCAATGTCGCCGGCAGCCAGCCTGATGGCTTCTTTCATAAGCTTTTTGCCTATTCCTTTGCCACGCTGATTTCTGTGCACAGCAATGTATACAAGTATGTTTTCGGGAATGTAGCCCGACATGCCGGTTTGGTTGACCACAACTGCGCCAACCGGTTCTGAGTTTTCCTGCAGCAAAAGCGTGAAACCGCCAAATGAAGCGGAATCTTTAACCGAAAAATCAATTGCTTTTATGATGTCTTCTTTTTTGTCACCGTATTCTTCCAAATGGTCAAAAAGAAATTCAGCAATTAGATTTTTTTGGTTAATGTCTGGCTTTTGTACTGCATTGAAGATTTTGAATTGTTCCATAATATATAGTTTAAATTTCGGTTCGCAAGATAGGCATAATTTGCCTGACTGCCAAATAAATATATTACAATAATGATTATGAATATAGAAACACATATATTAATGTTAAATTAATGTATTCGTAATGTCCTGTTTGATAGATTTATATTAAATATAAAACAAGGGTAGTATGTGTATGATCGCTTTAAATTTTAATTTTGCTTTTATTGCCGTTTCAAATGTTCTTTGTACTTTTACATGAATGAAAGTATAAATCAAGAACAAAGACTATGAAATCCAAAAACCTTCACCACGATAACGCCATTCTTGCACAACCCGGCAAAAAACATAAAGTTTCGGATTTTGACCCTTCTTACAAAGCTGGTTTAGGAGGTAAAGATGACGGATTATTGTTGCTCGAACAGAATGTGAATGAAATGATTGAGTTGCAGGAAAAGCTTTATGCACACAACCGATATTCGGTTCTTCTTATTTTTCAGGCAATGGATGCCGCCGGCAAAGACGGAACCATCAAACATGTTATGTCGGGTCTGAATCCGCAAGGGTGCGAAGTTTATAGTTTCAAAGCACCTTCGGCTGCCGAACTGGATCACGATTACATGTGGAGAACCAACCGCTGTCTTCCTGAGAGAGGCAGATTTGGAATATTCAACCGCTCATATTATGAAGAAGTGCTGGTTGTTAAGGTGCATCCTGAATTTTTGATGGCACAAAATCTGCCGGGGATTAAAAACACAGCCAATGTCACAAAAAAATTCTGGCAGTCGCGCTACAGGCAAATCAATGACCTGGAAAAGCATCTTACCGAAAATGGCACCGTTGTGCTTAAATTTTTTCTGAATGTGTCGAAAGAGGAGCAAAAAAAGCGTTTCCTTGAGAGAATTGACGACCCCGCCAAAAACTGGAAGTTTTCTTCAAATGATGTAAAGGAAAGGGAACACTGGGATGAGTACATGAAGGCATACAGCGAAATGCTTACTGCTACTTCAACAGAATATGCCCCCTGGTATGTTATTCCGGCTGACCGGAAGTGGTTTATGCGTTATGCTGTAAGTAACATTATTATTCACCGGTTAAAGGAACTTAAACTTGCTTTTCCGGTTCTCGCTGAAAGTGAACAGCAGAAACTTGAGGAAGCCCGGCAGATGTTATTGTCGGAATAAACTGGGCATTTGAGATAATTTTATCAAAACCTGACAACAATCCATTTTAACGGATTGTCATCAGGTTTTTTATTTTGGCAATTTCAGGGTTGCAGGGAATCAATGGCTGTAATGGAAGCCCTTATGCTTTCGTCACTCACCTGGCTTTCACCGTTTAGCTTTCCTGATAAGTACATGTCATAGGCTGCCATGTCAAAGTAGCCATGTCCGCAAAGATTAAAGAGTATGGTTTTGCCCACACCCTCTTCGCGGCAGCGGATGGCTTCATCAATTGCAGAAGCAATGGCATGAGTGGCTTCCGGCGCGGGAATGATACCTTCGGCTTTGATAAATTGTGCTCCGGCATCAAAACATCTTTGCTGATTTTGTGAAACAGCTTCAATCAAACCGTCTTTGAGTAACTGGCTTACAATAACTCCTGCGCCATGGTAGCGCAGACCGCCTGCATGTATGGGCGAAGGCATAAAATCATGGCCCAGGGTAAACATAGGCAATAGCGGGGTGAGTCCCATGGTATCGCCAAAATCATATCTAAACTCTCCTCTGGTTAGTTTCGGACACGATTCCGGTTCAACTGCAATGCAACGGATGTACTGATTTTCAGTAAGATTTAGCCTCAGGAACGGAAAAGCAATGCCAGCAAAATTACTTCCTCCACCAAATGGCGCAATAACTATATCGGGCTGATGGCCTGCTTTTTCCATTTGAATCATTGCTTCCTGTCCAATAATGGTTTGATGCAGCAGGACATGATTCAGCACAGAGCCGAGTGCATAATGGGTGTCGGGTTGAGATACAGCTCTCTCAATTGCTTCGGAAATTGCAATTCCCAGGCTGCCTGTCGAATCGGGGCTTGACTCCAATACTTTTCTACCTGCAGAGGTGAGTTGAGACGGAGAAGCAAAAACTTTTCCGCCAAAAGTGTTCATCATGATTTTTCTGTAAGGTTTTTGATCATAACTTACTTTGACCATAAAAACCTCACAATCCATGTCAAACATCTGACAGGCATAGCTCAATGCAGTTCCCCATTGTCCTGCACCGGTTTCGGTAGTAATTTTTTTAATTCCTTCAGCCTTATTGTAAAAGGCCTGAGCCACTGCAGTATTGGGTTTGTGCGACCCAGCCGGGCTAACCCCTTCGTATTTATAGAAAATTTTAGCGGGTGTATTCAGCGCCTTTTCAAGATTTACTGCCCTGAAGAGAGGGGTTGGCCTCCATTGGGCATAAATCTTTCGCACTTCAGGGGGAATTTCAATATATCTTTCATTGGAAACCTCCTGTAAAATCAGTTCACGGGGAAATAATGGCTCCAAAAGGTCGGGTGTAATGGGTTGCCGCGTGCCCGGATGCAATGGTGGCAAGGGTTTGTTGGGCATGTCGGCTGTAATGTTATAATAAAAACGGGGAATTTCCTGTTCGCTCAGGTTTATTTTGCGTTCCATGTTGAGTTGGTTTTAAGTAATTTGAGAAATGTTTTATAAATGGCCTCCACAGTTTTTCAAAATTGATCTGTGAATAGCATGATGATGTATTATTTGACTGATAAGCAGTGGTTAGAACACATGCAGATCAATACATCGGTACTCCCGGCATAAAAATGATATTCCAGGCAGGGCGGAGTATATTACTCCTCAAAAAAGGTTGAGATTAACAGGCAGCCGGGGATGGCCACCACCATGACCATGATGTGGAAAGAATGGAAGTAATATTTGCGTTCAGTTTTGTCATGGACTTTTCGTAATGCAAAATTACTGAAATTATCTGTTGCATTTTCAGGCTGCAACATGTTAACTAAAAATTAACAGCCAATAATGTCGGGAGATTTACTTATTACTGGCAATTCCAGGTTTTTTTCTGGTTTAAATGAGCACAGTGATGCTGAAATTGAAACAAATTGTGTAATTTAGTAAACAAAACTTTTGTTAACTCATTATGGCAGGCAACTGCTGAAAGGCCGGTTGTTGAGGTTGTTGAAAATCATTGTTTTATGGTAAATGAAGCTGGTCAGAATAAATCTTCCAGGGAATCAAGAAATGTTTCTGTAGGAGATTTTCATATAGAAGAGATTGATTATTCATCTGTTAAGGTAATGGCAGATGGTTTTTGCCAATTATACGGCATCTGGTTGATGCTGCAAGGAAACAGGGGAGATATTTACCTGTTGTCAGGGAGCCCTGATGAAGTGGAGTTACAGTCTGGGTCAGCCAACCGAACACTTTCTTTTAAAACTGATGATGTCGAATTTCAGATTAATGAAAACAGTATCGGTAGCTGCAGGCTGGAAGTACAATTGGAGTTGGCGTCTGGTTCAGAAGTAAAATTGGTATTAGGAGGTTTCATTTACAAAGATTTTTATAAATCTGATGAGCAGCACGGGTTAAGTCATGTAAAGGAAAGTTCAAACAACACAAGCAAACAGGTATTCAGCAGTACTGATCTTGAGAAGATTGTTAGATTTTCGCGACTTCTGATTGATCAGTTTGCCAAATTGGTGACTGATAATCAGCTGCTTAATGATAGAATATTTCAGGTAGAAAAGGCATTGGCTCAGCAGGAACAAAGTGAAGGGCATTATAAAGCGCTTTTCAATAATAATCATTCAGTTATGTTGATTATTAGTCCGGATGATGGTGCCATAAGAGATGCGAATGGAGCAGCTTGTAAATTCTATGGATACAGCAGGAAGCAGCTCATAGCAATGAATATCAGGCAGATAAATACTTCTCCGCCCGAAAGGATTGCAGCAGAAATGCGCAAGGCCAAAGCAGGGCTTGAAAATAAATTTCATTTTTTACACCGCCTTGCCGATGGAAGTGAGCGAGAGGTTGAGGTTTATTCGGGCAAAATAACCATTAAGAATGAAGACCTTCTTTATTCCATTATTCATGATATTACAGAAAGGCGAAAGGCTGAAGAACTTTTACAGCTAAAAACTGAAGAACTTGACAGGTATTTTTCAAATAGTCTGGATTTGTTGTGTATTGCCGATACGAATGGTGTTTTTCTCAGATTAAACCCTGAATGGGAAAAAGTAATTGGTTATAAAATTGAGGAACTTGAAGGCAGGAAATTTCTTGATTTTGTTCATCCCGAAGATGTTCCGGCTACAATGCAGGTTATGTCAAGCCTGATTGATGAAATAGAAATCCTGAGTTTTGAGAATCGCTATATCTGCAAAGATGGCAGTTATCGCTGGATAGAATGGCGTTCAAAACCATTGGATAATAAAATTTATGCTGTAGCCCGCGATATTCATCATCGCAAAATGGCTGAGGACAGGATTCGCGAAAATGAGCAATTTCTTAAAACGGTAATTTCAGCAGTAACTCAGCCATTTGCAGTCATTGATGTTAATGATTACTCGGTAGTTATGGCCAATGAGGCATATGGAAGAACCGATGCAGGTTTGCGAAAGTGTTACGAAGTGTCGCATGGTTTTTCAGCTCCTTGCAGCGGATGCGAGGATCCTTGCCCAATGGAAATGGTAAAATCCACTGCTAAACCTCACACCCTTGAGCATTTGCACCTGGGGCCGGACGGAAAACCAAGAAATATAGAAATTCATGCATATCCCGTATTTGATAAGAAAGGCAAAGTTGTTCAGATTATTGAATACGGAATTGACATTACCGAAAGGAGAAAAACAGAAGTTGCACTTCGCGAAAGTGAAGAACAGCACAGATTGTTATTCGAAACAGCCCAGGAAGGAATTCTGGTTATTCAGGATGGTAAGTTTGTTTATTTTAATCCCAAAGCGGTTGAAATAACCGGATATAGTGCAGAGAAGCTTTTAAACATGAATTTTCTGCATTCTGTTTATGAAGACGATAAGGTAAAGATTGCTGAAAATTACCATAAGAGGCTTTCAGGTAAAGCAGTTGATAACCATTATGAGTTCAGAATCCTGAATGCCGATGGCGAAGTTAGATGGATTGAACTCAGCGCTGCCCGCTTCGAATGGAAGTCAAATCCGGCTACTTTAAATTTAATCAGCGATATTACCGAAAAAAAGAAAGCAGAGGTTGCTCTCAGAGAGAGTGAGGATCAGTTTCACAGAATTATCGAGAATCTGCCCTTCTCGCTCAGTATCATTACTTTTGACGGAACAGTACTTTATGCTAATCAGAGAGCCGTTGGAATGTTTGAAACAAGCAGGGAGGAGTTGCTGGGTAAAAAGTTGGTTCATCTCGCCTGGGTTAATGCAAGTGATAGGGGAATATGGCTAAAGAAGATCAGAGAAGAAGGTTTGGTTAGCGATTTTGAGATACATGCCCGCACATCCTCAGGTAAAGAGCTGTGGTTGCTTGGAAGCGGGTTGGTGATCAAATATCAGGGTCAGGATTGTATATTATCGGTGCATCATGACATCACCGACAGGAAACAGGCAGATGAGAAATTAAGAGAGTCGCTTAAAAACCTGAGTGAAAGTGAGGAAAAATACAGGTCTTTGGTTGATACCGCCAGCGAAGTTATTGTTGTAATTCAGGATGGATTGATAAAGTTCGTCAACAAAATTGTTGAAACAGTTACTGGTTATACTGCAGAAGAATTATTTATGCAGCCATTTGCAAAGTCTATTCATCCTGATGATGCAGGGGCAGCAATACAACGATCAATTTTGCATGAGCAGGGTCAAGAGGTTCCGCATCGTTATGAATTCAGGATTTTAAACAAGTCCGGTGATGTAGTTTGGCTGCTCAACAATTCTGTAATCATTGAATGGGAGGGGAAACCTGCCATACTGAACCTGCTTACCGATATTACTTTAATAAAAAATACCTCCGAAGCACTAAGGGTAAGTGAGGAAAAATTCAGGGAAATGGCCGACATGCTGCCGCAGGTAGTGTTTGAAGTTAATTTGAATCTGGAGATAACTTACGTAAACAAACGATTGTATTCACTTATGCACATTCCTGAAGATGTTAATGTTACAGGAATCAATTCATTGGGTTTTTATGTTGAGGAAGATGCAGAAAGGGTAAAGCGAAATGCAAAACTCAGGTTAAAAGGTGAAACCGCTGCAGATAATCAATATACAATCAAAAGATTCGATGGAACCACTTTTCAAGCTTTGATATTTGTTAACGCGTTCTATCAAAATGGAGTTGCTTCTGGATTCAGAGGTATTCTTGTTGATATTAGCGACCGTATTGAATCTGAAAACAAACTAAAAGAGACCAATGCCTACCTTGAAAACCTGATTAATTATGCCAATGCTCCCATAATTGTATGGGACAATGACTATAAGATTACCCGTTTCAACAAAGCGTTTGAACATCTTACAGGGCATCTGGAGCAGGAAGTATTGGGTAGAAAACTGAGTATATTATTCCCCGAAACCCAAAGAAGCCAAACAGAGCAGTTGCTTGATAAAACCAAAGCTGGCGGGCGCCTTGAGTCGGTTGAAATTGACATACAACATGCCAATGGAAGTGTGCGGACAGTTTTGTGGAATTCAGCACCGGTTTTTGCTGCAGACAACAAAATGATTTCAACAATTGCACAAGGGCAGGACATTACAGGGCGTAAGCAAGCCGAAGCTGAACTGCAAAAAAGTGAAGAAAAATACAGATTACTTACTGAAAATTCATCAGATGTTATCTGGGTTTTAAATCTGAATAAGGGTAAATTTTCGTATATCAGTCCTGCCATCAGGCATTTGCGGGGTCTTTCAGTTCAGGAAGCTCTTGAGGAAAAATTGGAAGATTCAATGTCGCCTGAATCAGCTGAATATGTAAGAAATAAAATCGGACAAAACCTTAAAAGCTTCCTCGAAAACCAAGAGAACATACATAATGAAGTGGATGAAGTAATGCAACCTCATAAAAATGGAAACATGATATGGGTTGAGGTTTCTACCCGTTTCAGGATGAATAAGGATGGTGAAGTAGAAATTGTTGGAGCAAGCAGGAATATAGATGAGCGCAAACGTTTTGAACAGGAACAGAATGCGTTTTTCAGGGCAGCAACAGAGTTGGCCAATGCTGTAGCCCGGTTAAGGGTGGAAGCCATAGATGAGGGGATAAATGAATGTCTGGGAATTCTGGGCAGATATCTTGATGCAGACAGGGCTTATATCTTTTCAGCCGATTTCGAAAAGTCAACCTGGTCAAATACGCACGAATGGTGCTCCGCAATTGCAACTTCACAATATGACAACCTTCAGGATTTTCCGTTTGAATCTTTCCCGGGATTGATGGAAGTTTTTATTCAGGGAAATCCACTTATTGTTCCTGAGCTGGAAGTTCTTAAAGGTTCTCCAAGCGAAGAGGCTATCGAAATGCTTGATGCTCAGGATATCAAAGCCCTTATTATGTACCCGATGTGGGTGGATGGCAAAATGCTTGGCGCTGTTGGCTTTGACGATATAAAGGGCTCAAGGAAATTCCGCGAAAGCGAACTGGCTCTTTTAAAGCTGGCCGCCGATTATTTTTCTGCAACTCTTGCCAGACATGAGCAATACAAACTCACCCTGAATGCCAATCTTGAATTGACAAAGTCTATAAAACATGCAACAGAACTTGCAATAAAAGCAGACGCTGCCAATCAGGCCAAAAGTGAGTTCCTGACCAATATAAGTCATGAAATACGCACCCCAATGAATTCGATCCTTGGCTTCAGCGAAATTATGCTGAATACTACTCAGGATGGAAAACAAAAAAATTACCTCAAAACCATTCTTGACAGCGGCAGGTCGTTGCTTTCGCTAATCAACGACATTCTCGACTTATCGAAGATTGAAGCCGGAAGAATGGATATTGTTGCTGAACCCACCGATTTAAGGGGTGTGATTCATGAAATCTCACAACTTTTCCAGTATAGGGCAAGAGAAAAGAATATTAGTCTGGAAACCATTGTTAATGAAGATGTTCCGGTGTCGGTTATGCTTGATGATATTCGCCTCAGGCAAATTTTACTGAATCTGGCAGGAAATGCGATTAAGTTTACCGAAAACGGATCAGTAATTATTGGCGTGCAACTGCTTAATAATTATACTGATAAGGTTGATCTTGAAATTTGGGTATCAGATACCGGTATTGGTATTCCTGCTGAAGATCAGCAAAAAATATTTGAAGCTTTTAGTCAGCAATCGGGGCAGGATAGCCGCAAATACGGTGGTACAGGCCTGGGTTTGGCAATAAGCAAACGCCTGTGCGAATTGATGGGGGGTGAGATAATACTTGACAGCAGGCAGGGCAAAGGCAGCAAGTTCTCTGTGGTTTTTAAAAATATATCAGCTGGCAGTGGAATAGAAAGTAAAAAACTCGATTATTATTGGGATGAGCCTGAAGTTGAGTTTTTTGGCTCTAAAATTCTAATTGTTGATGATGCACTTTATAATCGGGCACTTATTGTTTCCTATCTTGAGGGCTTCAGATTTCAGCTTTTTGAAGCATCAGGAGGCGACGAGGCATTAAAAATTGCCCGCTTGCAGAAACCCGAGCTGGTACTTATGGATATACGTTTGCCCGGAATCAGTGGTTTTGAAATTGCCAAACAAATGAAAGATGATAAAGAACTGCAATCTTCAAAAATCATTGCGGTATCTGCATCTTCTCTGCGGCACGAAACGGTTGAAACAGGAAATGTCTTTGACGGGTACATCCGTAAACCTGTTCAAAAGAACGCCTTGCTTAGAGAATTAATCAGGATTTTGCCTCATAAATTGTCGCAAAAACAAGCTGTCTTGTCTGCCGCTTCAAATTCAGATGTCGAAACAACAACCGGTATTCCTGAGCCATACAAGACAGAACTGAGAGAAAAGTATTCCTCAAAGATTTCTGAATTGTCTGAATCAATGATAGTTGAGGAAATTTCAGCAATTTCAATAGAGCTGGGCAGTTATGCTAGTGAAAACCTGATTTCTGAGCTTTCAGCCAAATCGAAAAAGTTGGATCAGTATATGGCTGATTTCGATTTCGATAAGATTCACGAAACATTGTTGCAAATTCTCAAAATGCTTAAAGATTGACTTTTATGAATAAAAATATAATTCTGGCTGTTGATGATCAGCCTAATAACCTGAAAGTAATTGCAGGGGTACTTGGAGATGAATACCAATTGAGTATTGCAAATAATGGTCATAATGCACTGAAAATACTTGATAAACTTGTTCCCGATCTGATCCTTCTGGACATTATGATGCCGGGTATGGATGGATTTGAGGTTTGTCATGAAATTAAACTCAGGCCTCAACTTAAAGATATACCTGTTATCTTCCTCACCGCCAAAACTGAAATTTCTGATATTGTAAAGGCTTTTGAAGCAGGAGCAGTAGATTATATTTTTAAACCTTTTAATCCTCTGGAGGTTAAGGCAAGAGTGAATTCTCAGCTACAGCTGTTCCATACCAGCAGGCAATTAAAAGAACTCAATTATAAACTGGCCGTTTCGCAACAGGAACTTGAACTAACCAATGTTAAGCTGGAAATGCTGAACAAACAAAAAGACAAATTCTTTTCGGTAATTGCTCATGACCTTAAAACGCCCTTTAACAACGTAATAGCCTTAACCGGTCTTATTTCTGAGAGTCTTGCTTCCAAAGAACAGGAATCATTGCTGGAATATGTTACCATGCTCAGGAATACCACTGACAAGGCTATGGATTTACTGATGAATTTACTTGAATGGGCCAAATCGCAAACTGGAAATTTAAAATTTACACCCGGCCTGATTCAGCCAATTTCTATTATTCAGGATGTTTTAGCTATTTATCAGGAGTCAATCAGAGCTAAATCTTTAATAGTTAATTTTGACTGCAATCCTGATTATGAGTTTTTTGGTGATCAGCCCATGATTGCCACTGTTCTCAGAAATCTTTTAGGCAATGCCATTAAATTTTCGTTGGCCGGTGGTGTAATTTACCTGAAAGTAAATCGTTTGGCTGATGGTTCAACTCAATTTAGTGTAAAAGATTTCGGAATTGGCATCAGCTCTGATCTGTTACCCTTATTATTTGTTCTTGGAGCCAATACCGGCAGACCTGGTACCCGGGGAGAGCCTTCCTCGGGGCTGGGACTGATGTTGTGCAAAGATTTTGTTGAAAGACACGGTGGCAGTATCACAGTTGAGTCGGCCGAAGGTAAAGGCTCTGAATTTAGCTTTACCATTCCTGACTTATCTGAATCAGTAAACAGGTAATTTATTAATTCTTCAATCAATCTGGCTTTTCGGTTGTTAATTTCTGATCTTCAGTAATTTCAATTATAGTCCGAAAATTCTGTCAACATGGAAACAAAACACGGATTTCATCTCATGGAAATGGTTGAGTTTGCCGACTGGCTGAATGCCTGCCAGGTGAACCGGGTAATACAACTTATTCAAAATCACCACACTTATTTGCCTGATTATAATCATTTTAATGGCAGAAATCACTTCGATCGTTTGCTGTCGATGAAAAACTACCATATGGTAAATAATGGATGGAGTAATATTGCTCAGACTTTCACTACATTTCCCGATGGCAGAATTGCAGTTTGCAGGCCTCTGAATGAAGTGCCGGTTGGAATTAAAGGGCACAATTCCAAAGCAATATGTATTGAGCACTTCGGAAATTTTGATGCCGGCAAGGATGTAATGTCTCCTGAACATGCCGAAACCATTATACAACTCAACGCATTGCTGTGTCTGCGTTTTTCGCTTGAAGCAAATACCTCTCACATTGTGTATCATCACTGGTTCGACCTGAATAATGGCTTGCGCCTAAATGGAAAAGGAGTTACCAAATCATGCCCCGGTACTGCCTTTTTCGGAGGAAATAAAGTGGAAGATGCCGAAGCCGGCTTTATTCCGCTTATCAAAGCCAGAATAGATGCTCTTAGAGGTACTTCTACTGGAAATACTGACATATCAGTTCAAAAAATCTACAAACAAGGAATCGTACTTGCACCTTCACTGAATGTCAGGCGAGGCCCCGGGCTCGGGTTTGCTGTTTCGGCAAGCTTAACTGCCGGTTCGGTTGTGAATATTTATGAAGAACAATCTGGCTGGTATAAAATATCAGGCGGTAATGACTGGGTGTCAGGTAGATATATAGCCATTGTACGAAAAGCCAGAGTTGAAGCCTCCAGGCTTAATATTCGCTCGGGACCTTCAGGTTCATTTTCATCGCTGGGCTCGTTGCACAGAAACGACGAAGTACTGGTTTATGAATCTCTGGGCGATTGGAGCAGAATTGATATTAATGAAAAATGGGTTGCCAGCCGTTTCCTGCGTTTTGACTGATTATTCCTTCTTTAAAGGCAATTTTAAAACCATACATTTTGGTACGGCGTCTTCCATGTCTGGAAAATGAAATCTATTGTCAAATGGGTTTATATTGTTAAATATTGTAAAAAACTGTTGCCTTTGATGCTGTTTTTGTGATTTTGTCGTTATGTTATTGACAAAATGTCAGTTTTTTGGCATTTTTCACTGTTTTTGATTTAAGTATATAGTAACTTTGCATTGTTTTACAAATAATGATGGACATACAAACAATAAAACAGCGTTTCGGTATAATTGGCCATTCAACACTTCTTGACCGGGCCATTGACATTGCGAGGCAGGTAGCCCCCACCGATATTACTGTACTTATAACCGGTGAAAGCGGGGTAGGCAAAGAGGTTTTTCCTCAGATAATTCACAACCTGAGCGCCAGAAAACATGGGCCTTACATAGCAGTAAACTGTGGAGCCATTCCTGAGGGAACCATTGATTCTGAACTGTTTGGGCATGAAAAGGGCGCATTCACAGGCGCCCACGAAGCCCGTAAAGGATATTTTGAAGTTGTTAACGGCGGAACCATCTTTCTGGATGAAGTAGCTGAACTGCCGCTCTCTACCCAGGTGCGTTTGCTGCGTGTGCTCGAAAGCGGCGAATTTATTAAAGTAGGGGCTTCAAAGGTAATTAAAACCGATGTAAGGGTAGTAGCTGCCACCAATGTAGACATACCTGATGCCATTAACAAAGGCAAGTTCAGGCAGGATTTGTATTACAGGCTTAATACCGTTCCCATTTACATGCCTCCGCTGCGCGAACGAAAAGAAGATATTGTTTTGCTTTTCAGGAAGTTTGCTGCTGATTTTGCAGAAAAATACCGTATGCCGGCATTGGAACTCGACGAAGCAGCCAGGCAAATGCTGATGAACTATCGCTGGCAGGGAAATATCAGGCAACTGAAAAACATTACCGAGCAAATATCAATCATCGAGCAAAGCCGGTTGATTAATGCTCATATTTTGCAAAGATATTTGCCGGGAGAAAACCGGGAGCTTCCCGTACTTTATAATAAAGAACAGTCGCAGTCTGATTTTTCTGAACGCGAGCTGCTCTATAAAGTGTTGTTTGACATGAAACGCGATATCAACGAAATGAAAAAGCTGGTAGTTGATATTCTGGAACAGGGCGGAGTAAGCCATGATATCAAGCGCGATCACCAGCCTATTATTACTCAGCTGATTAAGGATGTGGAAACTCCGGATGATGATCAGGAAATATATCAGGATCAGCACTCAGAGCCCATTGTCCTCGATTCATTTTATACCCATGAAGTAATGGATGAGTCACTTTCACTTGAAAAACGCGAGAAAGAGCTGATTCGCAGGGCCATAGAGAAGCATGGAGGAAAAAGGAAAAATGCAGCGATTGAACTGGGCATTTCAGAAAGAACACTTTACCGCAAAATCAAAGAGTATGACATCCGGTAAAATATTGAAATTGCAGCGTATTGCCGTACTCTCCATCCTGATTTCCGGATTGGCCTTGCTAATGACAGGATGTGGTATTTACTCATTTACAGGGGCATCAGTACCTCCTGAAGCAAAAACTGTATCGGTTACACTATTCCCAAATAAAGCCGATCTCGTGCAGCCAACTTTAAGCCAGACATTTACCGATGCTTTGCGCGATAAGTTCGCTTCCCAAACCAGCCTGGCCATTGTACCCAGGGGCGGTGATCTGCACTTTGAAGGAGAAATTACCGGGTATGCAACTGAGCCTGTGGCTATTACCGGTCAGCAGACAGCTGCTCTGATCAGGCTTAAAATTACTGTAAACGTGAGATATACCAGTAAATTCAGCCCCAAAGACGATTTTGAAAGCACTTTTACCCGTTACGAGGATTACAACAGCAGCCTCAATCTCAGTGCCGTGGAAGCCGATTTGATTACAAAAATTTCTGAAGCACTGGTAGAAGACATTTTTAACAAAGCAGTGGTAAACTGGTAATTTTATGAATCAAACTGGTCTTGAAACATACATGCGCAATCCCGCTGGTCTTGATGCTTCAAGCCTTCAGGGATTGGAGCAACTGACCAGAGAGTTTCCGTATTTCCAGATAGCCCATATTCTCCTCGCTGTTAATTCGAAAAACATAGCCCATCTTCGCTACAGTTCAAGGCTCAAACTGGCAGCTGCGTATGCCGGCGACCGAAGCATGCTGAGATTCTATATTGAGAATGCCGGCATTGCAGAACATGAGCAGGAATCAGCCGAACAGGCAGCCGCAATTTCTGAAACTGATGCAGATATTTCAGAACCCGCCAATATGGAAATGGCAGCTCCTGTGATTGAGGAAATGGAAATTGCTGCCATTGGTCAACAGATTGAGCTGGCAGAGGAAGATCAAAACTTTTCAGAAATAAATTCAGCAGCCCAGGCTGATGCCGCAATTCCCGAAAATTCAGTTGCTGATTCCACCATTCAAGATGAAGCATCCCACACCCTTGAATTGCTTGACCTGGTTCATCGCCGGCTGGCAGAGATTGAGCAGGAAGAGAAGCAGCACTTGTCAGCCGAAAAAACAGCGGATACTCAAGCCAATCATCCTGAAACACCTTCTGCTGTTGTTTCTCCCGCTTCAGTGCAAACAGATGAAGTCTCTGAAATACACGAAATTTCAGATGACGATAATTCTTCAGCTTTTCCTGATGAATTGTTGCTCGAGGAGTTGAAGCTGAGCGCATATCGTCTTGAAGAAGACAACGAAACAATCACTGAAAAAGATTCACAGATTTCTGATTCTACATCCCGGAATCGCGAGATAATTGACAGGTTTATTGAGTCAGAACCCAGGATCAGCAAGCCGAAGAAAGATTTTTTTAATCCGGTTGATAAAGCGCGCCAAAGTTCAATTGATCAAGAAGATATTGTTAGTGAGACACTTGCAAAAATTTATCTTGCTCAGGGGAATTTTGAGAAGGCAATTAAAATTTATCAGAAATTAAGTTTGAATATTCCGGAAAAAAGTAGTTACTTTGCAGCCCAAATTGCGAAAATACAGAACGATCTGTTAAACGCGTGAATTAACTTCAATAACAAAACATTACAATGGGAGCTTATATTTTAGTTTCAGTACTCATACTGATTGCGAGTGTTTTACTGGCTTTGGTAGTTTTGGTTCAAAACTCAAAAGGAGGAGGACTTGCTTCAAACTTCGCCTCATCGAACCAGTTTATGGGCGTTCGTAAAACTGCGGATTTTCTTGAAAAAACAACCTGGACATTAGCCATTATTCTTTTGGTACTCAGTTTGTTCTCGATTTTTGTAATCCCAAGAAACACCCAAACGGTTACCACCGATACAGAACTTCGCGAGCTGATTAACGAACAAGCCGCTCCTGTTGAAGATTTTCAGGCTCCTCCGACCGAGTAAAATTTTTCCTGATATACCTGTCAATGTCAGATTGTCACTGCAATCTGACATTTTTTTTGTTTACGCCTGGGCTTTCTGCCATCTGAAGGTTACTGATATTTTATGGCAACTGATTGATAAACAGTAAGTAAGTGTAATTTAATTTACTTTTTTACATTCATAAACTATTATAAAAACAGTTTGGCATAAAATATGACCGATGGCGGCAGACAAGCCGTAAATTTTAAAACTTAAAAAATCAATAACAATGACTCAAGTAAATGTAAAACCCTTAGCTGACCGTGTTCTGATTCAGCCTGCTGCTGCAGAACAAAAAACTGCCGGTGGATTTATTATTCCCGACACTGCCAAGGAAAAACCACAGCGTGGAACAGTTGTAGCCGTTGGTCCGGGTAAAAAGGATGAACCCCTCACCGTTAAGGTTGGAGATGTAGTACTTTACGGAAAGTATGCCGGAACTGAAATTTCGGTTGATGGCAACGACTATCTCATTATGCGCGAATCTGATATCGTTGCAGTTATTTGATTTTAAATGATTTTGTCAAACAAGTAAAACCAACAAAAAATGGCCAAACAGATTATTTTTAATATTGAAGCCCGCGAAGAGCTGAAAAAAGGTGTTGATGCTCTTGCCAATGCAGTTAAGGTTACCTTAGGCCCCAAAGGTCGCAATGTAATTATTGACAAAGCTTACGGAGCACCGGTGGTTACCAAGGATGGCGTTACAGTTGCCAAAGAAGTTGAGCTGAAAGATACAGTTCAGAATATGGGTGCCCAGATGGTAAAAGAAGTAGCTTCAAAAACGGCTGATCTCGCCGGAGATGGCACCACCACCGCTACTGTTCTTGCTCAGGCAATTGTTACCACTGGAATGAAAAACGTTACAGCCGGTGCAAATCCTATGGATCTGAAACGTGGTATTGAAAAAGCCGTGGCAAGTGTTATTGATTCACTGCGCAAGCAGTCAATTACCATTGAGGAAGGAAGCGAGAAAATTACTCAGGTGGCCACCATTTCAGCCAACAACGATAGCTTTATCGGCGAAAAGATTGCTGAAGCTATGAATAAGGTGAAAAAAGAAGGTGTAATCACCATCGAAGAGGCCAAAGGCATTGAAACTACTGTAAAAGTTGTAGAGGGTATGCAGTTCGACAGGGGATATATTTCTCCTTACTTCATTACCGATACCGAAAAAATGGAAGCCGTTTACGAAAATCCTTTTATCCTGATTTACGATAAAAAGATTTCTGTAATGAAGGATTTCCTTCCAATTCTTGAAAAATCAGTTCAAACCGGCCGTCCTCTTCTTATTATTGCTGAAGATGTTGATGGAGAAGCCCTTGCAACTCTTGTGGTTAACAAGATCCGCGGCTCTCTCAAGATTGCTGCCGTTAAGGCTCCGGGTTTTGGCGACCGCCGCAAGGAAATGCTTGAGGACATCGCCGTTCTTACCGGAGGTACCGTTATTTCTGAGGAAAAAGGTTACCGTCTTGAAGATGCTGACCTTTCGTACCTTGGTCAGGCTGAAAAAATTACTGTTGATAAAGAAAATACTACCATCGTCAGCGGACGCGGTTCATCTGAAGCCATTGCTGCACGCGTTGCAATGATTAAAGCTCAGATTGAAACCACCACTTCTGATTACGATCGTGAAAAACTTCAGGAACGTCTGGCTAAACTGGCTGGCGGAGTAGCCGTTATTTATGTAGGTGCTGCTTCAGAAGTTGAGATGAAAGAGAAAAAAGACCGTTTTGATGATGCATTGCACGCAACCCGCGCTGCCATCGAAGAAGGTATTATCCCCGGTGGCGGTGTAGCTTACATCAGGGCCATCAATTCGCTCGACACCCTTAAAGCTGAAAACGAAGACGAAGAAACAGGTATTGCTATCGTTAAACGTGCACTGGAAGAGCCCCTGAGGCAGATTGTTGCCAATGCCGGCCTCGAAGGTTCTGTCATTGTTCAGAAAGTTCGCGAAGGCAAAGACAATTTTGGTTTTAATGCCCGCACCGAAGTTTATGAAGACCTCATGCTGGCAGGAGTGATTGATCCTACCAAGGTTGCCCGCGTAGCACTTGAAAATGCAGCCTCTATTGCCGGAATGCTCCTCACCACCGAGTGCGTTCTTGCTGATATTAAGGAAGAAAAAGAACCTGCTATGCCAAATCCGGGTATGGGTGGCATGGGCGGAATGTACTAAGATTTCCTTCCTTCAAAAAAAATGTCCTGCCTGCGCAGGACATTTTTTTTGCTTTATAACCCCGATATGATCCTGGTAAACAGTCTGGACAATCTGATTTTAATAATAACTTTTAACCAATCTTTAGAATTTATATCTAAAATTTACGGTCAACCATAAATATTTATACCTAAAAATTACGGTTAACCGTAAATATTTGTATTAAACATAAACCTGATGGTTGAAACTAAATTCAAGATAATCAATAAAACTATTATTTTTGGCATAGTTTTTTACGCTAA
>JANJXJ010000132.1 GCA_024709105.1 Lentimicrobium sp.
CTCTCTACCTCACCATTACCTTGCTGCTTACGCTGCCTTGCTGGCTTACAATGCGAACGAGGTAAGCACCTGCGGGTACATTCAGGGTGATACTGGCCTGATTGCCGTTTAGGTTGTAAGAAGCCACTTCCTGGCCCATGAGGTTGATAATCTGAATTTTACCGTTTACCGGCTGGTTCAGCTGTATGCTGAGTTGATTGCCATAGGTATAGATTTTACCCATTTCGGTTTCAGGTGAACCGATTCCCACGGTGGTGTTGATCACCAGTACATTGTCGATGCCACCTGAAGGATTTTTGGTGTCCACACCATTCCATACTCCATTTGACGAAGTATGACTTCCTACAATTGCACCAGTAGTAATGGCGCGCTCTTCTACTCTTTTAACTCCGGCTGCATTGTTGTTGGGCACTATGCCACCCCATGCTCCGGCGTTATTGTAAACTGAGGTTGCATAAAACTCAGCGTAGGTTCCTGCAATGAATTCAACACCCGAAACTTCAACCTGAGTGCCATAGAGGGGGCGGCCGGTACCTGCTTCGTTATCGTAAAGCAGTGCAAAGTTTTTGGCTGTGAAGTCGCTGATGCCGCGGATGGCTGTTCCGGTTGAGTCGGCAGCATTGGTATATAAACCAAGTACTTTTACACTTTCGGTGCTGGTTAGGCGGGTTACTTCAGTAGTTCCGCCTGCTCCGTCGTTGAGCATAATGCGCATAAATATTTCGTTGCCGGGTTTAAATCTGGCATTTCCGGTTGGTTCGGTCATAAACCATCCTGAATAGTTACCGCTGGCATCGGTGGTAAATTCACCAAATTGGCCGGGAGTTGACAGCGATGTGCTGGTTGTACGTGTAAATGTACCTGTGGCAGCATCTACAAAAATGCTGTTTCCGGCACCGTTGTAATCAGGTGCATCAGCTGAAACAATGGCCTTGTTGTAATATCTGTAAGTAGATGAAGGCAGCAGGTTGCTGATGCTGACATGGAATGCAAATGGCAATCTGTTGGTATTGGGAACAGCTCCCTGAATAAACTGAGGCAGTATGATTGAAGAAATTGAAGCAGGAGTTGCCAGGCTAACACTTCCGCTCAGCGGGATGTCGAGCTGAGGAGCTCCGCCACCTGTAACTGTCATAACTCCTGAGTAGGTTCCTGCTGCCAGTCCTGCTTTCAGTCTGATTCTTACAGGAACATCTCCGTTGCCGGGGAATGAACCATTTTCATATGCGGTATTTCCTGGCTCATCAAAAAAGTTAACACCATCTACCGACCATTCAAAATTAGCTGGAGTGGCAAAAGTAACAACTCCGGAGGCAGGGGTAAGGTTAAAAGCATTAAGAATGGTTGTCTGTATCTCTGATGGGCCTGCTCCTTCAAGATAAGTAAAACCTGAAAGGCTGGCGGGTGTTGCAGTAATTATGGGCGAACTTCCCACCCCCCTGAATGTAACATTATCGTAACGTAAGGTTCCGTTGGGGCTGTAAGTTGAAGTTGAAGTGGCTGCACCATAGTTTGAGCCATCAACAAATTCGGTTACAATTCTTACTCCAAAAGCTGCATTTCCGGCAACCCCTGAAATTCCCGAAAAATCGGCACTGCGCTGGTACCAGGTGTCTCCTGCATCAGCAATGTAACGGCCATTGTCAAAGCCTTTGTCCACACCACCTGCAGTATTTGTGGCATTGGCGGCACTGGCTTCGAAATTTTCCCATTCGCTGCCATCCAGGGTATATTGTACTCTGATGCGGTTGGCAGAGGTGTTGCTGTGACGTCCATCCCAGTTGAGGGCAATGGCACTGTAACCTGAAGTAGAAACCAGAAACTCAACACCAGCGGTGTTTGATCCTGCACCCTGAGCAGGATACCCTGCTGAATTCCAGGCACGGCCTCCGGTAGATGTTCCGGTATAACCAGTGGCAAAAGTGGCGGTAGTTCCGCCGATTAAGGTTGCAGTACCAGCTCCGCTGCTTGGGGTGGTTACATCGCCTTCAAAGTCCCATTGTGTAATAACTACCTGAGCATCAGCAGCTACAAAAGCTGTAAGGCCGAGGCCAAGCAGAAACATGAACAAAATGTTCTTCAAGTAATTTTGCTTCATTTGATTGGTTTTTAATGTGAGAAATTTATGTTTATCAATCCGGTGAGTTCTTGTGAAGGTAAATTTATCAATTTAGAATGATTTTACAAAATTACTTCATTTTTGTATTACATCTGTTAATTAATCTTAAACAAATGGTAAAACATCAGGGATTTTTATGAAAAGTTCCTGCAAAGTGAGTTTGAAAATAACCTGCTACCCGGGAAAATCATTCAAAGAAGTCATAGATTCCTTTTAGTGAACCATGTTTAGTTGGTGCTTCAATTGGTACTTCACTCAAAATCCATACACGTGCAAGATTCAGGTTGACATTGATTCAGATAGTAGAAATGAGGTTTTGTGGGGGGGGCGTTGCCACCAAACTTCCTTCCTGACTAACCATTCGGATCGAACGGCTTTTCGAGTATTAACAAAGAGTATTAACATAGGACTTTATCCTTTCTGCAGAAAGCTTACAACAGGTATACTCATGCTTCTTTTCCGGATAACAGTTGAATCAGAATCTTAAATACTACCTTGTACATGTTAAGATGAATTCTCAGACTTTTAACTTGCTTTGTTAATAAAATGAAAATGAGAGAGATACCATTTTTATTAATCAACTCAACTGAATTTATGCAATGGGCCACTGAGCTTCATGATCTCAGTTCTAATCCTTAAAAAACCTCTACAAATATCTGAATTGCCATTAATATTTTTCTTGATTAACTCTACAATGATATTTTAATATATTATAAAACAGATAAAAAGGATAATTTAGGACTCTACAACACATTTTCTTTACCTTCGTCTGTCCTTTATATTAGCACTTTGCTGGTTTGATTTTTTGTTTAGCTTTGAACATTATAAAAACAACACCCTTTCATCCATGTTTTTCAGGCACGCACAAAAGTCAATTGAGCTCATTGACAGTTTCCTAAATCTGATAGATCAGGGGGCTATACTTTTTAAGGAAGGTGTAAGGAATTATCTGTATGGTAACAGAGAAAGTTTTTTAAGCAATCTGCAAACCTTATCGGCGCTGGAAACCGAAGCAGATATTTTAAAGCGCAAAACCGAAAACATTCTCTATACACAATCTCTTATGCCACAATTGCGTGGCGACATTCTCAAACTGCTTGAAGAGCTTGACAATATCATTGACCTTGCAAAAACCAGTCTTTATCAGTTTGATGTCGAGAATCCGTTTATTCCTGCTGAACTCAATCAGGATCTGGTTAAACTTACCGAGCTATCGTCTTCAGCCATTGAATCGGTGATTCCGGCGGCACGTGCTTATTTCAGAGACCCCGATGCAGTTAAGGAAAATCTTCACAGGGTTTATCTTTACGAAAAAGAGGCCGATAAATTAGCCGATGCCATCAAACGAAGGGTATTTCACGATATGCCAAATCTAAAACTCAGCGAAAAATTTCACCTGAGATATTTCACCCTCCATATTGAAACACTTTCGGATGCAGCCGAAAAAACAGCCGATGTTCTTTCGATTATGGCCATAAAACGTACCATTTAATCTTTTGTAATGCTGCTGCTTGTTTTTCTTTCCAGCGGACTTTTTCTGGGTTGGTCATTGGGAGCCAACGACGCCGCCAATATATTTGGTTCAGCCGTTGGTTCAAAAATGGTCAGATTCAGAAGGGCAGCCTGGATAGCCAGCATTTTTGTGATACTCGGTGCGGTTTTTCAGGGCAGGGGAGCAGCTGAAACCTTATCGGATCTGGGTGCCGTGAATGCACTGGCCGGAGGTTTTACAGTTTCGCTGTGCGCAGCTGCAACTGTATTCTGGATGACCCGCTATGCCTTGCCTGTATCTACCAGTCAGGCTATTGTAGGAGCTATCATTGGCTGGAGCTTGTTTGCAGGGCAACCCACAAATTATACCGTACTCAGCAAAATAGTTAGCACGTGGATATCAAGTCCGGTTTTAGGAGCGCTGTTTTCTGCCTTGCTCTTTCTGGGATTGAGAAATCTGCTGAAACGCTTGAAAATGCATGTCATCAGGCTTGACGTTACCATCAGGATTGCCCTGCTTGTGGCAGGGGCATTCGGCGCCTACAGCCTGGGCGCCAATAATATAGCGAATGTAATGGGGGTTTTTATTCCGGTTGCCCCCGATGTGATTCTTGATTTTGGAATTTTTACTCTCGATGGCGTGCAGTTGCTGTTTCTGCTTGGCGGAATTGCTATTTCAGCCGGCATTTTTACCTATGGCGAAAAGGTGATGCATACCGTAGGTAACGGGATTTTGTCCTTGTCATCCGAAGCCGCACTGGTGGTGGTATTGTCGCAGGCGCTGGTATTGTTTATTTTTTCATCAGCCGGGCTATCTCAGTTTTTTTCATCGCTGGGACTGCCTGCCATTCCATTGGTGCCGGTTTCAAGCACACAGGTAGTTGTGGGCTCGGTAGTGGGTATCGGGTTGGTAAAAGGAGCGCGGGAAATCAGAGGCCGCGCATTAGCAGGTATTGCGTTGGGCTGGGTACTTACCCCTTTGGTTTCGGGCATTCTTACCTATCTGGCTCTGTTTTTCGTTCAGAATGTTTTTCATCTGCAGGTAAGCCTGCCCAAAAACGCAACTGAGGTAACTGATGGAAATTCTGTGGCAGTAATTACTGAGAATGCCGTAACTACAATAAATCTGGTTTTGCCTGGAATTTTAATTCTTGCATCGGTAATCATTATTATTCTTGTTTTTGTGGTTTTCAGGCAGCAAAAGCTCAGGCTGAAGGCTGAAAACGAGTTGCTTCAGCAGCAGAGTCAGTTTTATCAGGCACAGAAAGCTTTGAGCCAGATGGAAGTGTCGGCCATGCAATCGGAAAATCAGATGCTGAACCAAAAACTTGAAAACCGCCTGAAAGAATATACCAATGTTGCATTGAGCATTTCATCGCAAAAGGAATTTCTTGCCCGTCTGTTAGCCATGGCAGAAGAGATTAAAACAGCCGGTGATGAGCACACCAGAACTTCCGGGATTGAAGAACTCAGCCGTACGCTGAAGCAGAAAATGTCTTTTACCAAAGAAACTCAGGAGCTTTACACCAAAATTGACAAAACCGAACAGGATTTCAGGTTAAAATTATCAGCAGCCTATCCGGGCATTACTGAGCAGGAGAAAAAGCTGGCCGTGTTGCTCAGGCTCAATCTTTCTACCAAAGAGATTTCATCAATAATGGGGATTTCGGCAAAAAGTGTAGAAATAGCACGTTACCGGCTGCGGCGGCGGCTGAACCTGAAACAGGGAGATAATCTCATCACATTTATTCAGAACCTTTAAATCAAAACAATATGAACAGTTTTAAAAAAGTAACTTATTTACTTCTGATGACTTTTCTGCTCTCAGGAGTAAATTTATTTGCGCAGGAAAACGACACAGCTGTGCGCTTTAATCAGTATGGTGTTAAGGTAAACCGCACGCAGCTTCATGCCGAAGAGCGTAATGGTATTCTTGTGCTTGAAAGCAAAGACCAGAAATACAGAATCTGGTACGATGCCCGTGTACAGGTTGATGGAGCCATGTTTTTGGGTGAACCGCTCAATCCCATTGGCAACGGAACTTCCATCCGCAGAGCACGTTTTGCGGTAAAAAGTCAGTTTACAGAAAAATGGTACGGTGAATTTGACATGGACATTTCCAACTCTGAGCTGGAGCTCAAGGATGCTTACCTCGAATTTTCGCCCAATTCTGCATTTGCTGTCAGGGCAGGAAATTTTAAAGAAGGTTTTTCGATGGAATCTACCACCACTTCTCGTTATTTAACCTTTATTGAAAGGCCCAATGCTGTGGCCACCTTTGCACCATCAAGGCACATTGGTATAGCAGCCATGTACAGCAAGAACTGGCTGTTTGGTATGGGAGGGATTCATTTTCAGGATGTTGGCGGACTGGAAGAGCGCACTTTTTCAGAAGACAACAATAAGGACTTTGGGTTTGATGAAGGTGTTTCTTTCACCGGCAAATTGGTTGCCATGCCTTTTTACAACGATTTTAATAAAGGCTTGCACTTTGGGGTAATGGGTTCGTACCGTACACCCAAATCAGATGCCGAGGTTCGCGGAACACAGCGCTACAGCACCCGTTCACTTACTTCAATCAACCGCAAAAAATATATGGATACCGATTTAATACCTGATGTTGACCACATTGTGCTGGGCGGTTTTGAACTGGCAGCATATCACAAAAATCTGCGTTTTCAGGCTGAGTATATTCTCAGCAACCTGCACCGCAAAAACGATCTTCCCACCGAGAAATTCGACGGCTGGTACGCTTTCGGAAGTGTGCTCCTGTTCGGAGGTAAATACAATTACAATACCAATGATGGCGAATTTACCCAGCCTACCCGCGGCAAATCGTGGGGCGATGTTGAGCTGGCTTTCCGTTACGATTATCTTAGCCTCAACTCGCGGATGGATGGCATTATGGGTGGAGCAGGCGAAGGTTATACCGTGGGACTTAACTATCACGTAAACAACAACGTAAAGGTCATGCTCAACTATGTTTACATGAACCACGACCGGTATGCAAGTGGCAAGAACAAGCTGTTTGTCGGGTATGATGAAACCGGAGCCTTAACCCGCGATCCCAAAAAGGTAGTGGATACAAATGGTGCAGCCGGAGACGATTTCAGCTTTATTGCTGTAAGGTTCGAAGTTGATTTTTGATTTTATAAATCTTAAAATATCTGCAAAATGAAAGCAAAAAATATTCTGTTTCTGTTTTTGGCCATACTTGGCTTTACAGCCTGTGTAAAGGACGAGATTTACCAGGGCCCTCCAGTACTTTCTGAACTTAAAATTATTCCTCAATCCCCTACCGAAGCAGATGCAGTAACGGTGAGTGTGAAAGCTACCGATATGAATGGTATTCAATCGGTTACACTTTTCTACAAAGTTGACAACGGGCAGTTTACAAGTGTTGCTATGGCTCAGTTGAGCAGTAGTGATGCAAATGTTTATTCAGGAAGCATACCTCCGCAGGCCTCTGGGAAGGTCGTGTCATATTATTGCGAAGCCGTTAACGAATCCGGGCAAAAAGCCTTTGCGCCATCAGGAGCTCCTGAAACAACAGCGGCTTATACCATTGGGGCGCCAAGCATTGTGATGAACGAAATATACAGTCGCGGGGTACCCGATGCTCCTGACTGGGTGGAAATTTATAATAATTCAGATGGCCCGGTTGACATCAGCGGTTACAAGATTTATGATGCCGGAGGACAAACTGGAGCAAAACCTAAAAAAGAAATACCTGCCGGAACCACTATTGCAGCCCGCGGATTTTATGTAATTGTTGTGGATGATGGCACAGAAAGTGGGTTTGGCCTTTCCAGTGGTGGAGAAGATGTTTGGTTTGAGAATTCACAGGGCAATGTTATTGATAATGTGGCATTCCCGGCTTTTGAACCCACTCAGTCATTCGGTCGGGTTCCAGATGGAAGTGGTGACTGGAAAATACTTGATAGAATAACTCAGGGAACAGCCAACGACGATTCACCACCTGCAGCAGTGCTCTACATCAACGAAGTTTACTCAAGAGGCACCACCGAAAGTCCCGACTGGATTGAAATTTACAACGCCACTACCACTGAGGTAAATATTGGCGGCTACAAAGTTTACGACAGTGGCGGGCAATCAGGTACAAAAGATAAACTTGTAATTCCTGCCGGAACGGTTATTCCTGCAAAGGGTTTTTACGTAATTGTGGTTGACGATGGCAGCGCAGCCGGTTTTGGCCTCTCGAGTGGTGGTGAGCAGGTTTGGCTCGAAAACGCTGAAGGTGCTGTTATTGATGATGTTACTTTCCCGGCCCTGGAAGAAGGGCAGAGCTACGGGCGTTATCCGGACGGAAATGCCAATCTGCAGATACTTTTTGTAGTAACCCCCGGCGCTGCCAACGATAACACAGTCCCCAATCCCACTGTAATAGTACTCATGAATGAGATCTATTCAAGAGGAACCACGGAATATCCCGACTGGATTGAGCTTTACAATGCTTCTGAAGCAGCAGTAAACATCGGCGGCTTTAAAATTTACGACAGTGGCGGACAGGCCGGCACCAAACCCAAAAAAGAAGTACCTGCCGGCACTATGATTCAGCCCGGGGCTTTTTACGTAATTGTTGTTGACGATGGTACCGAAAGTGCTTTTGGACTTTCCAGCAACGGTGAGCAGGTGTGGCTCGAAAATGCTGAAGGAAGTATTATTGATGATATTACTTTTCCGGCTTTGGCCGAAACTCAGTCTTACGGCCGTTACCCCGATGGTTCAGCCAACCTTCAGATACTTGAAGAAGTAACCCAGAATGAGCCCAACATTGCTACTGCCACTCAGATTATTATTCTGATGAATGAATTTTATTCCAGAGGCACAGCTGAAAATCCCGACTGGATTGAAATCTACAACGGATCTTCGGTTGATGTGGATGTTTCGGGATATAAGATTTACGACAATGGCGGACAGGCTGGAACAAAACCCAAAAAAGAATTTCCGGCGGGTACGGTAATTCCGGCAGGTGGTTTCTTTGTAATTGTTACCGACGATACCGATGCCAGCGGTTTTGGCCTATCAAGCGGTGGCGAACAGGTATGGCTCGAGAATGCTGCCGGCACAGTGATTGACGATGTCTCCATTCCGGCAATGGAAGAAACCCAGTCTTTCGGACGCAAACCTGATGGATCAACCAATCTGGTAATTTTTACCGAAATTACCCGGGGAACTTCCAACAACAATGCGGGCACACTACCCAAAAGCCGCAGATAAAAATTAATGAGTTGACCCGGCAACAGAATGTTGCCGGGTTAACCTTCATACAAGTATTCACATTAAAAAAATAGATTTATGTCAAAAGAAGTCCTCGAAATTGGAGAACAAACCAAACCAAGATTCGAATTCCGTTCATTCGGGCAGAATTTTGATGAAATACACAAGCGCATGGCACGTTTTTCGGTTCCGGTGCCCGAAAAAGTATGGGAGCGCCATTCCGAAGAAATATACATCATGTCGCGCACCAACGACATCAACAACACCAAGATACGCAACGGAAAAATGGACATCAAAACCTATGTACAGACAGTGAGCGGGCTTGAACAGTGGAACCCGCTGATGAAAGGTGAATTCCCCATGAAGGCCGAGATGCTTATCAATGAGGTATTTCCGGCTTTTCAGGTAGAAATTCCGGCGCTCAGCAAAGATGAATATACCTACGAAGAGTTTATGCAGATGATACACAATCATTCTGATCTTCAGGCTGTAAGAGTGTACAAGCAGCGTTTCGGTTATATGGTGAACGACACCATTTGTGAATACGGTGTAGTGCTGGTAAATGGCGCACGTATAGTAACCATCAACTCCGAGTCAACCGAAGTGGACGATATCCTTAAAACCATGAAAGATATTGGTGCAGAAGGCCTTGAGAATATCAATTATCTGCAGGCCATTAAAAGAGTTATTGGCATGATTGACAAACCATTGGCAAATTAATAAACTACTGAAATGGGAAAAGAGATAGAACGCAAGTTTCTGGTAAAGGGTGAATTCAGAGACCTTGCCCACAAAAAAACACGCATCACTCAGGGGTATCTTTGTTCAGTGCCCGAACGCACAGTAAGGGTGCGCACCAAAGGCGACCACGGTTATATCACCATTAAAGGGATTGGCAATGAATCAGGTGCAAGCCGCTACGAATGGGAAAAGGAAATTTCGGTTGAAGAGGTGCACGACCTGCTTAAAATCTGCGAACCGGGAGTAATTGACAAGACCCGCTATCAGGTAAAAGCCGGTGCACATACTTACGAAGTGGACGAGTTCTATGGTGAAAACCAGGGGTTAATCGTTGCTGAGGTTGAGCTGGGCAGCGAGGATGAAAACTTTGAAAAACCAGCCTGGCTGGGCGAAGAAGTTACCGGAATTACCAAATATTACAATTCAATGCTGATGAAACATCCATTTACCAAATGGTAATGTGTTTACAGGCCGGTATGCTGAAATAGGCTACCGGCCTTGTGTTTTTAAATAAAGGAAACGATATTTGTAATCTCGCAGGCTTGAAGAGCTTTTAACGATTTTGCTTCAGTAAAACCCCAAAAATGAATCAAAATACAAACCCAGTCATTCCGGCATTCGACCCGCTCGATATGCACAACTACCGCATTGAGAAACTCCCCAAACGCGAGAAAAAGGGTTTTGAAAAATGGCTTGCTGTTGCCGGCCCAATATTGTCGGTGCTTGCTTTTATTTTGTTTGCTTTTGTAATCAAACTGCCTTTTCTTCAGGAGATTGACTCATCGCAGCTGGTATCGGAAGGAGCTAAAAAAGCATGGGAAAAGTTAGGCTCAGCTGCATTTATCAGAAGCAATGAGCTGATGCTGGCAATTTTTGCAGCAGGCATTATTTTATGGATTACTGAATCCATACCCAATTACCTTACTTCACTCATCATTATTGTTGCATTGGTACTTACCGGAGTACTCACCGAAAAAACTGCCTATGCTCAGCTGGGGCATCCGGTTATGTGGCTCAACATTATGTCGTTTGTACTGGCAAGTATGCTGGTGGCCACAGGTGTTGCAAAAAGGTTTGCCCTTTGGTTTATTCTTAAGTTTGGCAAAAATGCAGGAACCATCTTTTTAAGTTTTATTGTAATCAATGTGGTGTTGTCGGCTTTTATTTCGGCCACCACGGCAAAAGCAGCTATTTTGCTGCCGATTTTTATGGTGATTGCTGCCATTTACGGAGCCAGGGGTGGTAAGGAGCGCAATAATTTTGGCCGCAGCATAGTGCTGCAAAATTTGCTTTACATCAACATTGGAGCAAGTGGTTTTCTCACCGGCTCAGGGGCCAATCTGCTTGCCGCTGCGCTGATTGCAGGTGCAACTGGATCAACAGTTTTCTTTAGTGACTGGCTGTTTGCTATGTTTCCAATGATGACAGGTTTGCTATTGATTGGGTATATACTTGCCATGAAGGTCTTCTTCCCATTGTCACCTGAAGAAAGACTGCCTCAGATTGAAGGAGGCATGGAACGTTTGAAGCAGGAATACCTGAAACTTGGCAGGCTTCAGTTTCAGGAAATCAAATCAGTAGTTATCTTCCTGCTGATTCTGGGCTTCTGGGCAACCGATAAATATCACGGAATCAGCCCGACAGCAGTAGCATTTGTTGGTGGTATTGTAGCTTTGCTGCCGCGCTTTGGCATCATAAAATGGAACGAAGTTGACATTCCGTGGCATCTTATGCTTTTCTCGGCAGGAGCATACACACTTGGTGCCGGACTCGATGTTACCGACCTGCCCAGCATAAGTGTCAATGCTTTCTTCGATCATCTGGGAATTGGTGATAATACTCCATTCTGGGTTTTGTATCTGATACTTACCGGTGTTATGGTTTTCAGCGCTTTGTTGTTTCAATCAAAAACCATGCGGGCAATGATTTTTATTCCTATTGCTATCGGGGTAGCCAATCGTTTTGGTTTTCAGGTGCTTAGCCTGGCACTGCCGGTGGCATTTATGATTGAACATGTATATGTGTTGCCGTTCAACAGCAAACCGGCAGCGTTGCTTTATGAAACCGATCAATACAGCCTTTCTGATACTTTCCGTTTTGGGTTTACCTTAATGGTGATTGCCTGGGTGCTGAATATTTTTGCCGGAGAAACCTGGTTCAGGTTTCTGGGGATTACGCCCAACGGGGTTTTCGGATTATTCTGAAGCCAAAACAGAGCACAATTGATTATCTTTGAACAATGATTGAAGAACAGGTAAAAATACACGACAAATTCTCGGTTGAAATCAAGCTTGGTTTCAATGCCCGCCGCAAGCAGGAGGTGAGCGACTTTTCGGTGAATACCTGGATATTTATTCCCAATAGTCTGGATATCAACCGAACCACTTATCAGAAGACAGACTTTTACCGTGACCTGAAATCCAACATCAGGCTCATTACCCCTGTTTATTTGCTGCGCGATCTGGCCAATCCTGGTAAAGAGCCTTTTACTATTTTGCAGAAAGCCATGTCGGAGCTGGCATCGGAACCCACCCGCACCAGAATTGCTGAGTATGAGTACCACATCAGAATGTTTGTGTCTATTGTAAAATCTTCGCTGCGCGAGGAAATACATCATATTCACAGCAATGGAATTGTCGAAGATGTAGATTATCTGATAGATGCATTGGTCAGTAACATGCGTTCCATCGCCAGTAATTACCGCAACCTGCGCCGCATCATCAATGTGCCTACCATTGGCAAAGAACTGATGAACTATTACTTCTTTGGCGATGAATTTTTAAGTAATATCCTCGAACAGCATGCTTTTAAACTGATTGACGGATTGAAGAAGACGGGCATTCTCAACGAAGAACGGAAAGCCATGCTCATGAGTTATATAAACGATGAGGTGGCGTATAAGCGCGAAAAGGGTTTTCTGGTTGTTGAAAAGAACAGTTCTGATAAAAACCGGGAGCTGGTTTTCAGGCTTAGTCTGCTGAAAAAGTATGCCGAAAATGAACTTTTTCTCAATACCAATCAGCGCAGGGACGGAGTATGGATTGAGCAGGTTTATCTGAGTATTGCCGCAGGTTTGTCAATGGTTTTTGCAACAGCTGTAGCTTTTTCATTTCAGCAGAAATATGGCAATTTTACCATGCCTTTTTTTGTTGCGCTGGTAGTTAGTTATATGCTTAAGGACAGAATCAAGGAACTTACCAGGTATTACTTTGCCCATAAGCTTGGCCGCCGGTTTTTCGACCACCGCACCGATATTACATTGAGCGACCATAAAATCGGCTGGAGTAAGGAGAGCATGGTTTTTGTTCCCGAAAACAAAGTGCCTGCCGAAGTTATTAAAGTAAGAAACCGTTCGGCAATTCTCGAAGCCGACAACCGCAACAACCGCGAAAAAATTATCCTTTACCGGAAATTGGTCAGGCTGAACCGCAAGAGCCTGAACGAATGCAGCCCGTATCCAACATCGGGAATGAATGATATAGTGAGGTTTAATGTCTCAAATTTTATCCAGAAAATGGACAATCCGGTGGTGCCTTTGTATGCCCCGGGCGAAAATGGAGATTTTGAGATAGTAAAGGGCGAAAAAATGTACTACATCAATCTTGTGCTGCAGCTAAAAAATGAAGAGCAACTGGAGCACAAACGCTACAGAATTGTATTGAACAGAAAGGGAATACGTGAAATTGAAACATTTTAAACCTTTTACGCTGAGAATGGCAGCTATTCTGCCTTTTTTTCTGCTTTTTATTGCCATTACGGGCGGATGCCGGGCGCAACAGAATAACTTTTCAGGAAGAGAGGAAGTTGTTTTACTCCGGAGCATACACCGCCTCCCTTCAGAACTTATTGAAAGTTCAGGCATTGAATTAAGCGGAAGTAACCGAATCTGGTCGCACGAAGACTCGGGCAACAGCAATGAGTTGTATTGTTTTGACACCATCGGTAATCTTCTCAGAACATTAATAATCAGCAATGTATCGAATACTGACTGGGAAGACATCACAGCCGATAACGATGAAACATGGTTTATAGGCGATTTTGGGAATAACAACAATCAGCGCACCGATCTGGCCATTTGCATCATCCCTGATCCGGAAACCATTCCGGAAAATACTGTGGCTGCCGGAATTATCAATTTCAGCTTGTCAGATCAGATGGCTTTTCCTCCTCCGTCATCCGACAGAAATTACGATATAGAAGCCATGGCCTGGTTCGCCGATTCTCTTTATCTGTTTACCAAGGACAGGAGCAATCCATTTACAGGAATTGTAAAAATGTATGTGCTGCCGGCTAAGCCCGGAAACTTTATCGCCCGCCTTGCCGGTTCTTTTGTATCGGGAAACACCACCGGAAACGGAAGAGTTACAGCTGCCGATATCAACCTGCACACAGGTGAACTCATACTGCTAACCAACGAAAAGCTGATTTCATTCAGCGATTACCCTGGCAACCACTTTTTTGAAGGTACCAGAACCGAATATTTTTTCGATGCACTTCCGGGGCAAAATGAAGGACTGGCATTTGTGAGCAGTAATAAACTTTATATAACCGAAGAAGGCAGTGGCAGCACCCCGGGCTTTCTGTATGAGATTATTTTGCCTCGTCCTCAATCTGCAGAAAATGAGCTGTACAGCCCGAAAAGTTTATATGTTTACCCAAATCCGGGTAAGGAAGTTCTTAAATTTTCGCAGCAAATTGAGGGTTCTGCCGATGTGTATTCAACAAACGGGATTCTAGTGAAAACAGTGTGGGCTGCAAACGGAACCATTGACATCTCTTTCTTAAAACCTGGTTTGTATTTTCTGTCAGCAAAACTCAAGCAAACTTCCTTTTTTATTCCGTTTCAAAAGATTTGATTTTTAAAATTGCGTTTTCTTCCAGGTTGAATTCTGCTCCATTGAACCTAATATGTAACAATCATCTGTCAGTCAAAGCATAATGTTGATTTTGTTTGTTATATGCTAAATTGTAACGATGAAAATTCTTTTAACCGGAGCAACCGGCTATATTGGAAAGCGATTGCTTCCCGTGCTGCTGCAAGCCGGGCATGAAGTGACCTGTATTGTCAGGGACAAGCGGAGATTTCAATCGCAAAGCACCTATCAGGGAAAACTTGTGCTGGCCGAAGGCGATTTTTTAAATCCTGAATCGCTAAACATTCATAAAATAGAGGCCGATGTTGCATTTTTTCTGGTTCATTCCATGAGTTCGGCCATTGATAGTTTTGAAGAAATGGAGGTGCTTTCGGCCAGGAATTTTGTAGCTGCTGCCCAAACCTGGGGTGTAAAACAAATAATTTTTCTGAGCGGGCTTCAGAATTCCATGTCGGTTTCGCCACATTTGCTCTCAAGGCTGAAGGTGGAGCAGGTTTTAATTCAGAGCGGAATACCATATACTATCCTGAGAGCTGGCATTATTGTGGGTTCGGGCAGTGCATCATTCGAAATTATCCGCGACCTTACCGAAAAACTCCCGGTAATGGTGACTCCACGCTGGCTGAACACCCGTTGCCAGCCCATTGCTGTGCGGGATGTTATAAACACCTTAATTTCAGTGATGTTGCATGAGCCTGTTTATAACCAGGTGCTGGATATCGGCGGGCCGGATGTACTCACCTACAAACAAATGCTGCTTCAGTATGCCGAAGTAAGGGGCTTATGGCGAAAAATTTATGTATTGCCGCTTATGACTCCAAGGCTATCATCATACTGGCTGTATTTTATAACAAGTACTTCGTATAAACTGGCGGTTAATTTGGTAAACAGCATGAAAGTAGAAGTTGTTTGCCGCGAAAATCAAACCGAAAAACTCACCGGAATGCCCCCGCTCACCTACAAGGAGTCCATATCACTGGCATTTGAAAAAATAGCCCAGCATCATGTGGTGTCGAGCTGGAAAGATGCTTTGGTGAGCAGCAGCAGTCTTTCAAGTCTTAAAGATTATATTTCAGTTCCTGAATACGGATGTTTTCACGACAAAAGGCAGTGTAAAATTAAATGCAACTCCGCCGATGTAATTGCAAATATCTGGGGAGTAGGGGGAGAAAATGGCTGGTACTATGCCGATTTTCTATGGAAAATCAGGGGTATAATGGATAAGATGGTCGGTGGAATTGGTCTAAGACGCGGAAGAACCAATCCCGATGAGATATTTGCAGGCGATGCGCTGGATTTCTGGAGGGTTTTGCTGGCTGATAAACCTGCTGGCAGATTACTTTTATATGCCGAAATGAAATTACCCGGCGAAGCCTGGCTTGAATACAAACTAACTGAATCCAGCGGCTCAGTTTTTCTCACACAAACGGCAACTTTCAGGCCCAGAGGTTTGAGCGGGAGATTATATTGGTATGCAGTATGGCCATTTCACCAGATAATTTTTAAAGGGATGAACAGGCGAATGGCTTCAGGCAGGCTGGTTCCCTGAATTCTAATAAATCGGGACAATCTCAATTTTTACAGGCTCGAAGTCAAGCCGATAGTTGTGAAGGGTGTATTTCTTTTGGCCATTATTTTCTTTTGAAACATAAGCCTGGCTTTGTGGAATTTTGGAAATAACCACCCTGACCCCATTAGTACCATTAAACCCTGTGCTAGTTATTTTATTCAGTAATTTATTGTTGGCCAGATAACGGGTGGCAAGTTCCCTGAATCCGGGAGCATCGGTCTCCAAAAGACCCGACTGGGGAGGTGCAGGCAGTTCATATTCCTCATTCCCGTTTATTGGCAAGCGATGTGCTGCTGGTTTTATATGCATATCTGTCAGGGACATTTCATCGCCATGCTCCAGATAGCTGATTCTCATGTTGGTAATTCTTAACTGAGGTGCGGTTCCATTAATTTGTGCCTCTCCGGGGTTAATTATCGTGAGTCCGTTTTCGCCAATGGCCTGTATTTTATTTTCACCCGAATAGTACACCATTGCTGTGTTTTCATCAACGCCTGCACCAAAAGTAAACTTAACATTGCTTAGAGCCATTGCCATGCACAAGCGCCCCAGTCTTGCCCTTTGATTAAAATGCTGGTCAACAATGCCGAACCTGAAGAAATTGAGCCCTTTGCTCAGCAGCAAGGGTTCGCCGGCACTGTTTTCTCCTCCCGGCCCTGTAGCAGAAGTATCAGCACTTAAGCCAAATGCACCCGAAGAACTGCCGCCTGCAATCATCACAGGTCCCATAATGGCTGCTCCGGCGCTGCTTCCGCCAATCATTCCACCCCTGCCATATAATTCGTTTACAGCCTGCAAAACCAGAGTTGGGCTTCCATCTGCCCGGGTAAGTGTCATCAGCACGCGCATCTGGTCTCCACCGGTAAACCATACAGCAGTGCATGATTTCAGGATTCTGGCAACCCTTTTGTCATCAGCATTGCCTGCCCATTTTGATTCATCGGCAAATTCTGTGCTTTTGTCGTCCAGCATGGCAACGTTTACCAAATGAATGTTTTCAGGTTTTACACCATAACTGATAAGCGTTTCCTTAAAACTCTCATATGAACTTACCGGTGCTCCGCTGGCTGCGGGAATTATTCCAAAAACTGCCTTATCAGCACCTCCTGCCAGTTCAATCATTTTTTCATAAACAGCTTTGTTGTCGCTATTTAATGCTCCACCGGCTATCAGAAGGTTACCTTTTTGCTGGGCATTTCCGCTTCCTATAAAAAGCAATAAAGACAAGAGTCCTAATAAAATTCCCCGTTTCATAATCAAAGACGTAAATTGCAAAAATACCAACTCAAAGCATACGTTATCTATTAAAGCTAAACTTCTTTTGGGAGCTCAGGCATCAGTTTACACATTCAATAGCGCACTTTTATTACTTTTGTAAACCACCACCAAAATCCTCATTATTATGCTCCTGATTAAAAATGCACATGTCTACAGCCCTGAAAACAAAGGTAAAAACGACGTACTGTTAGCTGGAGGGAAAATAATCTCCATAGCCCCGTTAATCGAAGTGCCTGCAAGCCTTATGGTTAAAATAATTGAAGCTGAAGGGCTTATACTAACTCCCGGTTTTATTGATGCACATGTGCACATTGCCGGAGCCGGTGGTGAAGGCGGGCCTGCCAGCCGCACCCCAGAGCTTCAGCTGAGCGATATGATTAAAGGTGGAGTTACCACCGTTGTGGGTTGTTTGGGCACCGATGGAATAACCCGGAGTGTGGAAAGTGTGCTTATGAAGGTAAAGTCATTGCGTGCAGAAGGAGTTTCGGCCTGGATGTACACTGGCTCTTATCAGGTGCCGACTCCCACCATAACCGGTGATGTAGCACGCGATATTGCGCTGATTGAGGAAGTAATCGGCGTGGGCGAAGTTGCAGTTTCCGACCACCGCTCATCGCTCCCTACGGTGGAGGAACTGGGCCGCATTGCAGCACAAGCCCGGGTGGCAGGCATGATTGGCGGGAAGGCCGGAATTGTCAACATTCACATGGGCGATGCCAAAGACCCCTTCAGGCCGCTTTATAAAGTGGTGGAAAGCAGCGAACTAACACTCAGACAGTTTTTGCCTACCCACATCAACCGGAATGAATATATTTTTGAAGATGCAAAAACTTATGCTTTAAAAGGCTATGTTGACATTACCACCAGTTCTTATCCTTACTTCCCTGAATATGAAATAAAACCTTCCAGCGCACTCAGACAGCTTCTGGATGCCGGTGTCCCTGCTGAGCACATCACATTTACCTCTGATGCCTGCGGCTCTTTACCGGGATTTGACCCTGTAAGCGGTGAACTCGTCAGGCTCGAAAGCGGACTGCCTGCTTCTAATCTCACCGAACTCCGCGATGCTGTGCTTGATGAAAAAATTCCCTTTGAGATTGCTCTTCAGGTACTTACATCAAATCCGGCCAGAATCCTGAAACTGAAACATAAAGGGAAGATTGCTGCAGGGTGCGATGCCGACCTGCTGCTGCTGGACCAGAATTTTGAAATTCATTCAGTACTGGCTCTGGGTGCGCCGTTGATGGAGAATTACCAGCTGCTGAAAAAAGGAACTTACGAAAGGTAGATTCCTGAAATTCAATTTATTGTAACCCTCATAAACTTTAACTCTTCATTTGTGTTTAATATTTCAACCTAAACATTAAACACAAATGTCTCAAACTATACTTATCACCGGTGCCACCGGAACCATAGGTTCTGCTATGGTTCAATTGCTTTCCGAAGAAAATCACACCCTGATACTTACCGGCCGCAATGCCGGAAAACTCCTTGAAATTGCCAATGAATATGGCATTGACCGGGCCAACCTTTTTGAAATGGATATAACTTCAGATCAACAGGTTACAGCAGCTATATCAAATATCATTCTGAAGTTTGGTGTGCCCGATGTTCTGATAAATGCAACAGGGATTGGTGTTCTTAAACCAATAGAGAGCCTGAGTATCCATGATTTTAACCAGGTGCTTGATGTTAATCTGACCGGTGCTTACAGGCTGCTCAAAGCGGTGGTTCCTGCCATGAAGGAACGAAAAACAGGGCTAATCATTCACTTGCCGGGCGTGCTTGGCAAGACACCCATGGCTGGAGCAATGGCCTATGCCGCTTCCAAGTACGGTTTAAATGGTATGATTAAGTCACTTCGCGAGGAACTGAAGCGTACTCAGGTAAAAATTGTACAGCTGTTTGTGGGAGGTGTGGATTCTCATTTCTGGGACAACATTGATTTAAAAGTGCAGCGCGAAAAGTTTCTCACCGCTTTTGAAATAGCCAAAGCTGTAAAATTTTTACTCGAACAACCTGCTGAAGGCGTAATTTCCGAAATGGTTATTCAACCGCTGAATCATCAGGCAATTTAGCTGCAACTGCTGAAATCATCCCGAATTATTCATTCTATTCATAGATGTTATTTCACACAGTTTTCAATACCTTTGTGCCTGACAATTGAGCCAGGATGAAGCTAAAAGAAACATGGTCAGCATTTAAGCACAGGCAGATTTTTCTGATTGTGTTGTCGCTGCTGATTTTTTCTCCGCTTTTGTTTATGAATATCAGGCAAGTACACGATTGGGGAGATGACTTTGCACAATATCTGGCGCAGGCCGACAATCTGATACATGGCCGGGAGATGGCTGCCACAGGTTACATTTATAATCCTGAGTACCCAAGCCTTGGCCCTGCAGCCTATCCTCCCGGATTTCCGCTGCTGATAGCTCCTTTGGTTGGCATTTTTGGTAATGAAGTAAAGCCTTACAACTATTTTACTGGTATTATTTTGATTTTTACCGCGCTGCTGGCAGTCATTTATCTTCGCCGTTTTACCGGATGGCCTGCAGCCCTGGCCGTTGCAGCAGCACTTTATTATAATCCCTACGTTATTGGCCTGAAAACTGAAATAATGGCCGATATACCTTTTTCATTGTTGTTTATTGCTTTTGTATTGCTGGTGCAAACGGATTCAAAACAATGGAATACAGGCGTTTCTGTGCTTATTGGATTATTGGCAGGGGTGGCAATTGCTGTTAAATCAATTGGAATTGTTTTACCTGTGTCAATCGTAGTTTTTTCACTCCGTGAGTTATATATTTCTCTGAAAAAGGGGACTGCTTTCAGGCAGGCATTGATTGAACTGAAAAATCCGGCTATTGCTGTTGTGCTTGCTCTTGTGCTAAGCTTTGGTATGAAATTCGTTTTTATAAGGGGAGCAGGCGGCGGTGGTTATCTCAATATTTTTGATATTTCCATGATTTCGGAAGCAGTGGCTTTCAATATTTATGTTTACTCCGAGGTAATCCGTAACTTTTTCATAAATGCCGATTCTCCGCTTTTTTGGATTGGTTTTCCTTTAGGGGCGATGGTGCTGGCTTTTTTCGTAACAGGATTTATTAAGTCAATTTTCAGTAAACCAGAGATTGCCGACTGGGTTTGTCTGCTTTATATCACGGTTTTGCTGATATATCCATACCATAATTCCGGTTTCAGGTTTTTTTTGCCCCTTGCCCCGATTATACTGGCTTACAGCCTGAAATCAGCACATGAGCATGGCTCTTTTCGTGTTGTTGCCTCTGTTGCAACCGGCGCTGGAGTAATCATCCTTATTACATATCTTAAGATAATCCCGGGTTATGTAATTCCTGAAAAAGAAGAACCAGACGGCCCTTATGCTGCACATGTGGCTTCTGCATTCAGCCAAATAGGCAGAGTTACCACTGAAGAATCCAGGATTGTATTTATCAAACCCCGGGCATTGGCCAGATTTACCGGAAGAAGCAGTATGTCGGCAGATCCCCGCTCAACTGCAGCTGAGGTATTTGAACAGCTTCAGCCGTTGCAGCCAACACATTACCTTTTATATACCGGGCTTTCAGATCCTGCACTTGAACATTATCTGATGACAAACCGCGACGAGATAAGAATGGTCTGGCGCGATGAATTTTTCAGATTGTTCACCAAAATAGAATAGCCGCTTACGATAATACCTCCTGAAGTACCCCCACAGTCTTCATCTCGCCCATTTCGGGAATATGTAATTTATAGTAATCGATCAGCCGCATCAGCAACTCATTGCGAACTTCCTTTTTTTCAGTTATTTGGCCCAGTTCATGATATTCAGTTATCTGAATTTTTTCGAGAAGGCTGGCTGAGTCTCCTCCGATAAAATATCTGTGCAGCGGTTCTGAATCCATAAACATGCCCTCCTCCATATCGAAAAATTTACCTGCAGTCATTTTGCTGAAACGGGGAGCAAAACCCAGATAAGAGGTGAGGTTAAGCATAAATTTGAGATGAAACATAGCCACAGGAATCTGAAGATTATCGAGCAGTGAAATACTTTCCTCAATAAACCTGAAAACTGCAAAATTGGCTTCTTCTTCGCGTATGCACTTGTATAACAGCTCGTTAATGAACATCAGCACGGCCATGCGGGACATATCCTCAGGCAGAGACAAATAGTTTTTGTACAGCGAAGCTTCTTTGATATAGTTGAGTGAGCGTTTCTCGTGCTTGTCAACCACAAGATCCAGCAGATTCATACGGCCAAAGAGTGCAGAACGCAATTTTGACTTCTTGCTGTAAAGCCCTTTAATCATGTATGATTGCAGGCCAAACTGCTCAGTATAAATCTTTACCACTGCGCCTGATTCGGCATAGCGGGTAACATGAAGCACGAATCCCCGGGTGTGAAATTGCATGGGATAAAATTAATAATTCGCTGCAAATTCATCACTGAATTTTGTTTTTACTTCTGACAATGGTATTTGAATATGAGTATGATGAAAAAAATCGTTTCTTTTCGGACAGTTGAATGTAATAAAATCCTAAATTAGCCCGGTGAATCATAATACCAAAGTGCCATGAAAGAGATCATAGTAGCCATTGATTTTTCGAAGGGGTCGTTACACGCCCTCGATTATGCTATTGCGTTTGCCAACCATGTAAAAGCCAATATTATGATGGTTTGGGTTGACAGCCACACCAATCCCGATTTTGCCTTTAATGCTGAGGTAAATGAGGATCGCGAGGATGCCAAAAAAAACATGGAAGAAATTGTAAAGGCTCGCAAAGGCATGCTCAAACATGGAAAATTAAGTTACAAACTCCGCAAAGGGAAAGTATACCAGGAAATCGCCAATCAGGCAAAATATAATGATGCCGACCTGATTATTGCTGGTACCCATGGAGTTACAGGCTACGAAGAGTTCTGGATTGGAAGCAATGCTTACCGTATTGTTTCTTATGCGCCATGTCCGGTGGTTACGGTTCGCTATGATTTCGACATGCGCGAAGAAGGTATCAAAAGCATTGTTCTTCCCATCGACAGTACCCTGGATACCAGACAAAAAGTACCTTTTGCTGTTCAAATGGCGAAAGACTTCGGTGCCGACATTCATATTCTGGCTTTGTATTCCACCAATATTAAGGCGGTTCAGCGTAAGGTTGACAATTACGCCCGCCAGGCTCAGAAGTTTATCAGTGACGAAGGCATAAACTTTTATATGGAAAGTGTTCAGGCCGACAACATAACCAATGCTTCCATAAACTACGCGCTCAAGGTAAATGCCGACCTTATTGCTATAATGACTGAGCAGGAAACAACAGCCTCCAACATTTTACTTGGCCCTTTTGCGCAGCAAATGGTCAATCATTCACCGGTACCGGTTCTGAGCATCCAACCCAAAGAAATATATTCCATTTCTACACGTTAACAGGGAATGAGAGTTTTATTTGTTCTGATAATAACATTTTTGTTCAACAGCACCACCTTTGCTCAGCAAGGGAGTGTGCAGATTATTGCTGATGAACGCGTTGATTTGCTCATAGACAAACACAAGTACCTGAACCGTCATCAGCCCGTGCTGGATGGCTGGCGGATACAGATATTCTTTGAAGCCGGTGCAAATTCCAAGAGAAAAGCCACCGATGCTCAGCAAAGATTTAAGTCGTTGTACAGCAATACAGAGGCATATTTATCGTTCAGAGAGCCCTATTACAGAATACGGGTTGGCGATTTTCGCACCAGACTGGAAGCAGAAGGTTTTCTGCAGAAAATAAAGGCTGATTATCCGAATGCCTTTGCTGTGAGCGAAAAGGTTTATCCTCCGCCTCTTCCGGAAACGAAGCAGGAATAAAGAAGTTTTCAGGTATAAATGGAGCCGGGAAAAATAAATTTTTCTGGCTTTTTTTGCTACTCCGGGTCTTTTTTATAATTCCACCAGGTATCTTCAAAGAAACAGGCGGTCACCAGTTCTTTTGGAGTAAATTCAAAGTAATAATTTACCGGGGTTATGGCTCCGGGCGCATTCTGCCAAAGTTCGCTGCGGGGAGCTTCAGGCTCAAAAATTGCGCTTGAACGGGTTGCAAAATCAATGGGAGAGCGTTTCCTGGAATCGGTAAGAACATAAAAAGGTTTGCCGGCTTCGCGGCATACCAAACCGATGGGATAAGTGCCTATCTTATTGGTAAAACCATCTGTAAATATATTGTCTGCACCCACAACGGCAAAGTCAATTTCATGGATAAACCGGCCCACTGCAGCCTCATTGATAAAATGCACCTTGCAACCCAGGTCAGAAAGTACCCTTGCCTGTAATTTACCTTCAAAAACAGGCCCTGACATAGTTTGATAAACCGAAGGAAAAATATTGTGTGTAGCCAGATGCTCAAACAGCACATGAATGGTAAAGCTGTTGCTGTGTAGCAGTATTTTTTTGTTTTGAAACCTGATAAGCCGCTCCATTTTCTCAGCAGCCAGCCCGATTTGTTCCTGCCAGTGACTACGGTATTCATCAATGAACTTTTCAACCTTTACGATGGCCTTTTCGTGAGGCAGGTTTTTTTGTTCTATTTGTTCCAGTAAATCGAAGAACTGCTGCAAAAAGTGGTGCAAAACAGCAAGATCGGGAAAATGGGTGGTAACCTTTTGCAGATTCTGCTGCAAATACGCATGGTTTATCTCATTTCCGTTGAGGTAAGTGTGTATGCTGCGGATAATCTTTTCGAGAATGGCAGCAGAGCCCGAATAATTATCGGAAATAATTTCTTTTATCTTGAGTTCAAACGACATCTTGTAAAATGTTGAAAAACAGCACTTAAGTCTGTTGTGGATGTAAAATTTGTTGCAAACCTGCAAAACAGATCAACGGAAAATGTTTACCTTTGCAAAGGTAATCCATAAGAGTACAAATTAATCAAAACTGAAAAATGTCAGAAAAAATTTTCGATAAAGTAAAACCCGGCGTTGTTACCGGAGCCGATGTACAGGAAGTTTTCCGTATTGCCCGCGAAAACGGATTTGCACTGCCGGCAGTTAATGTAGTTGGTACCGACTCCATCAATGCAGTATTGCAGGCTGCCAAAGAGGTAAATTCGCCGGTAATTATTCAGTTTTCAAACGGTGGTGCCCATTTTTATGCCGGTAAATTTCTGAGCAACGAAGGCGAACGTGCAACCATTGCCGGTGCTGTTTCGGGTGCCAAACATGTTCATAAAATGGCTGAACTGTATGGTGTGCCTGTTATTTTACATACCGACCACGCAGCAAAAAAACTGCTGCCCTGGATTGACGGACTGCTTGACGAAGGTGAGCACTTTTTTGCAAAAACCGGAAAACCCCTGTTCAGTTCACATATGCTCGACCTTTCGGAGGAGCCTCTTCACGAAAATATTGAAATCTGCGCCGAATACCTCAAACGCATGAGCAAAATGGGCATGACCCTCGAAATCGAGCTTGGTGTTACAGGTGGTGAAGAAGATGGTGTTGACAACACCGGAGTTGACAGCTCAAAACTCTACACTCAGCCCGAAGATGTTGCCTATGCATACGAGCATCTGCTTAAAGTAAGCGAAAGGTTTACCGTTGCAGCATCTTTTGGAAATGTGCATGGAGTTTACAAACCGGGTAATGTAAAACTTGAGCCGGTTATTCTGAAAAATTCTCAGGATTACATTCAGAAAAAATTCAATACTGCAGAAAAGCCAGTAAACTTCGTATTCCATGGTGGTTCAGGATCAAGCCGCGAAGAAATCCGTGAAGCCATTTCATATGGAGTAATCAAAATGAACATTGATACCGACACCCAATGGGCAACCTGGGAAGGTATTATGAATTATTACAAAAAGAATGAAGGCTACCTGCAGGGTCAAATCGGAAATCCTGAAGGTGATGATAAGCCCAACAAAAAGTATTACGATCCGCGTAAATGGCTGAACGAAGGACAAAAAACCATGATTGCCCGATTAAAAGCCGCATTTGAAGACCTCAACAGCATTGACAGAAATTAGTGCTGGTTTGCCACTTGTTATACAGCAGCCCGAAAGGGCTGCTTTTTTTGTCCGTAACCATCAGATTTACACTCCTTCAAAAAGCTAAAACATTGAAAAACTTGCTTAATCAGAAGAACATATTATATCAGGACAAACAATTATAA
>JANJXJ010000059.1 GCA_024709105.1 Lentimicrobium sp.
TCCCGGCCTCCGGGTTTCAGCCGGAGTGTAAAATCGAGGTTAAACTCGCAGGTGTCAATAAGCGGAGAAATGATTGCTATGTGTTTGCCCATCCCTGTTCTGATTGCTGGTAAAGATATAAAAAACGGCATTGTGCAAGGCTTGTAATTTTCTGGCAGGAATTGGCTGAAGCGTAGCTGTTTTTTTGCGGAGGTTGCAATGTAAGGCAGTAAATTATCAAATCTGAGGGGCACAGTGCACACATTCAGCAAAACTTTTTGCAAATCAAAATAAATTTCAGAGCAAAAGCGTAAGCCTGCTAAACCGATGGCAGGATTGGATATTTAATAAAATGTTATATTTGCGTTGAAAATCCGGTTTGGGAAGGCACTTGTGGTGGTTGTGGTCAAGTCGGATGTATACGCAATATGCGTATATTCGCTCGTTACCTGCAAGCGTAAAAAAGACCCCGAAACAATAAAATGAGCAAAATAATGAGAAGATTAACGATAATAATTATGACAACATTTCTTTCGACACTTTTCGGGTGCGGACAAAAAAAACAACCCGTTACTAAGGATATATTTCCTCCTGAGAGTTTTTCTGTAGTTGAAGCGACTCTTAATAACAAACCAGTGATAGGTTCATTCAATATGGCATATAAAAGCTATGATAAAAGAGCAAAATATCCCTGGTGTTTAAAGATTGCAATCGGACTGGACTTAGAAAATTTATTTGAAAACGGATTACCCAAGGACACTGAATCTGCAATTGCTAATAAACTTGAAGATGAACTGTTTACTGAGATTCAAAAACTTGCTACAGCACATTATATTGGACATTTATTCAATGATACTTTCTTGGATGTTTATATTTACTTGGATGACCCTGAAAAAGTTCATAATTACTTACAGACTCGGATAAATAAAGAAGGACTGGTGCGCGGATTTGGTTATGAGATTAACCAAGACCCAAAATGGACAACTGTAAGCGGATTTCTAAAATGATTCTATATATTTGAAGATAAACAACAAGACAAAAAACGCCAGCAGGTAACATGCAATATACAAAATTGGGGTTTAATTGGTTATACAAGGGTTTTAGGTCGCATCATGTGCCGTGTAACTTGATAATGCATCGCTCCGTAATCCCCAACTTTGCATATTGCCACCGTTGTGCGTCAGCATGAGAAACATCCTGCAAATTGAAAATATGGTAAAAAATAGAAACATTTTATTCCTGATAATCCCAATTTTACTTTTGGCATGTTCAAGTGCTAAGGATAAAAGGAATTCATCTGTAATAACTTTTGACAGTGGGTATTCTTTGTATCAAGACACGATTTATGTGGATATTAAAGGCGAAATGACTCATGCTTTAAAATATCAGGACAAATATTATGTCCTTTTTGAACAGAGAGTATTGAAATATGGAGGATATGGAAAAAGGTGGTTATACATATTTTTGAACGGACAAGTGGAAAGAATCGTCGATTGTCCTAAAGAAATGGAAACTGTATACTTAGATTTTTATGTAAAGAATGACAGCCTGATTATAAAACCTTACATGGATAAACAAAGCTATTATTTTGATTTAAAAAAAAATAGCTGGATCAAAATTGACAAAACGGATGATTTAATATTTGAAGATGATGAATTTATTGTTTACTCTTTGGATTTCGGAGAATGGGGAGGAAAAACTTGGTTTAAAGAAAAAAAGACTGGTCAAGAATACGTGTTAGAAGCTACTACGCCGCTGGTGAATAAAATTGATTCGACTTATTATCTTACTAACTCATTCAGAGTATTGAAAATTGAGAACCCACGATTACTCAACAAATGCAGAGATGAAATTACTTATGAAAATATTGAATCAACTAAATCCTATGATTGGTATGGTGAACCAATAGGATTCGATATTGTTTACCAAGATACCACTCTGAATTATTTCGATTATAAATATAAGCCACATATTGTAAGTTCATTTGTTTCAGATAATGAATTATTACATATCTACGAAACTGATACAGCAACTTATATTGCAAGACTCAAGAGTAACTCGATAGAACCAATTCAAAAAATCGTTGATAATATAGGATTTTACAACTGGCATTATTCATATCGCTGTTCAAATCTAAATAAAAACAACCAGTTATTAAAATTCCGCACGAAAGATGATCAATTGTTTGGATTATTAGAAGTGATAAACAATGAGATTTATGCATGTTATATTGTCAATAATGCAATATTAGAACCTGCGCTTATAGGAGAAGAAAGAGCTGACAGCATATTTATTTACAGATTGAATACTATTATACCTGAGTTTGACAGATTAGAACTTAGCGTAATTGATTCAAAGGAACAAGCATGGGGGAGCTTTGATATTACTCCAAATCATAATATTAGCGTTGGAGAAGACTGGAATCCGAACAATTACAAAATTGACACCTGCAGGTCGTATTTAATTAGAGAAGATTCGATTTTTTCAAATTCAATCATGTATTACGGAACAAAAGAAAACATCTTAGTTAGAGTTGTCTCAATTGATTGGGACTATAAAAGGGACCTTATGAACCCCGATTCGGAAAAGCATGCAAAGCAAATATTTGAGAATAAATTTGAGTTTTTGGTTAATTATATTTCAAAAAACTTGGGAAAACAAACAAAAAGCAAAGATAAAAAGGACTATATCGCAAGAACCTGGGAAACATCTTCTGGCTTAACACTACACCTGTCATTTAACAGGAAGTATTATGGTATTCATTTGGTAATTTACGGAAAATGAAAGCCGATAATAATGCCGAACGCACAACAAAGTATAAACGCTATCGGGCGCATGGTTGTAAGCAGAAAGATTGTACATTTATTAAAAATTGTGTTGGCCGGAAAGATATATTTTCAAAACTGCCCGCCAGCGCTTAGCCTTGGCCGTTAAGTCAAATCTAAACCAAATGATCAACACAAACCGCCATTCCATAATACAAGACCATAGCGTATGCGGCAAGATTTTGTGGATGTTCTTTCTGATAGCAGGTCTATCAGAAGAAGGGCAGAACAGTTTGGTTTTCAGGAAGAAGTAACAGATGATATTGTTTTCCATCCACTCCTCAGCCACAAGCTAAAAAGTACAAAGTAGCAGCGGTCGGCAAACTCATTCAGCAAAACTTTCGGCAAGTCCAAAATACATTTTGGAGCAGAAAGTTTAAATAAAAAACTGTTTGGCTGGACTGAATTTTTATAGAAATGTTATATTTGTTGCGAAAATCATAATGGTTTGAGCAAATGGGGTGGTTGTGGACAAGCTGGAGAAATTTGGGGTTTTAGGTAAAAATTGGATATTGGCACGGATTAAAAATTGACATTTGTATGAAAGAAAACTCTTGTTACAATTATTTTAACTGGAGTATTCCTCCCAACTGGAAATTTTGATAAAATGTTGTGAAAGAAAGTAAAAGCCGAACAATTCTGCGGTTTAAGCTTATGTCGAACATTTACTTTTTAACCTATGGATTTATTTAAATACAGACAAGAGTTTGAATTCGAGACCTCCCTTAAAACGGTTGAAATTTTTTCAGCACTTTGTGAATTTGTTGAGTTTAATCACAAGAAACAAATATCAACATATCAGATAAAAAAGGAGTTTTACGGAAATGTTATATCAGAGAACCAATTTCAAATATGGAAAAAGCCACCAATTTCTGGGTTTATGGACAAAGGATTGGCCCCTTGTATTGAAATTGTTATTGAAAAAGGTAAAATATTGGTTAAGATTGAAGAATATATATTCCCTTTCTGTTTATTTTTTTGTGCAATAATAATAGTGTCAAGCCTAATATCAATTATTGCTGGCCTTCAATATAAGGACTTTGGTTTTTTAATATTCTTTGGTTTCTTAATACTTCTTTTCCCTGCAATTGGTTTTTTTATTAGCCGAAGGGTTTTCTTTTCGACAATTACCAGAGTTAAAGAATTAATAACGAAAAGATTAATACAATAAAATTGATCCTGATAACCGGCAATAACTGCGGTTTGCAAGTCCGGGTAACTCATTTCTGATGAGTCACTTTTAACTTAAATTCCTGCCTTTCCGTATACCGAACTGGCAATAATATACTTTCATTCCACCCGGGCAATTGCTTAATGAAAGCTTCGGGTATTTTATTTATTGTTATATTTGTGCATAAAGCTGATTTGCACCTTCCTGCAAAAGGTTTAGTGTTTGGTTGAGCCTGAGAGAAGTATTGCCAGCATTTGCTGATATTGGGCAGTGTTTATAGAACAGGCCGGTTCAGAGAGTTATAAATTTGCCAAGATAAATAATGAGCAGGACCACACTTTACATAGCCACCACACTTGATGGTAAAATTGCCCGAAAAGATGGAAATTTAGATTGGTTGATTGGTTTCCCCAATCCCGATCAGATTGATTACGGATACGAACAGTTCTTAAGCACTGTTGGTACAACCATAATGGGAAAGAACACTTACAGGGAAATAACCGGCTTTGGTGTAGACTGGCCATACACAGGTATGAACTCCTATGTAGTTACAACCGACAAAGACTTCATACCTACAACACCTGACACATTTATTCTTTCAACCAACTTAAAAGACTTTGTAAACGACCTGAAGAATAGAAATGAAAAAGATATCTGGCTCATAGGAGGTGGGAAGCTTATAGCATCATTTCTTGACAACGATTTGCTGGATAGAATGATTCTGACTCTAATCCCGGTTACAATAGGAGAAGGTATTCCACTTTTCCCGGACATAACAAAAGACACCGCCTGGACTTTGACCAAGGTTGAAAGATTTGAAACCGGAGTTGTAAACTTAACCTATGACAAGATTTAGAAATTCTGCCAGAAGCAGGCAGCCAAAAAACATGAGAAGTTACTTTGCAGATTGCAAGTTTTTCATACTTTGTTAAGGACAGTAAAGGGAATTAGATTCGCAGCCATACATTGCACCGTGTTTAATTCTCTTCCAGGTTAATAAAAACATTCCCAGGGTTTTACAAAGATGAAAAGCTGAATCAGCAAAAATATCACTTCCGGCAATCACAACACAAACAACTAATGAACTGAAAAATCAAGAAAATATGGAAGAGCAAACAAATCAATCCGGCACAACTCCTTCACAGGAAGAGGCTACACCCAAAGTTACGGGCATTGGCGGAATTTTCTTTTTCTCAGATGATCCTGAAAAGGCAAAAGAATGGTATTCCAAAAATCTGGGACTCGAAGTAAATGAATGGGGCTCAAGTTTTGAATTCAGAAATGCAAACCGGCCTGCCGAGATTAACTACCTGCAGTGGAGTCCGTTTAAACAGGGAAGTGAATATTTTTCTCCCTCGAAAAAAGAATTTATGATTAACTACCGGGTTCAAAACATTGAAGGATTAGTTAAGAACCTTGAAGCCAATGGAGTAACCATACTTGACAGCATTGAAACCTATGATTATGGAAAGTTTGTGCACATTATGGATGCAGAAGGAAACAAAATAGAACTCTGGGAGCCGGTTGACAGCGTGTTTACTGCTATGGGAGGCAAGACAACCAAATAAGAAAAATTGGCAGATAGACTAGCAGCAACGCCATTGTCCTATAAAATACCTTTTTCGAACCCTGAGATTACCTTCGGTGGACTTACCGAAGGTAATCTCATGTTTTTTCGCTGACTTCAGTATTAATCTACCTTCGAAAATACAACCTTAGAAGGCTGCTTATGCAGATGCTGGTAATAGTTGAGCACTGCCCGACTGAGGGAGAAACGCCAAAAGTTCTGCTGTAATTCACTAAAGCCAGGTGCAGCGCACCGCCATGCCCCGCCGCAGGCGGTGGTGACCTTTGTAGTAATACAAGCCCAAAACCACTGTGTAGGTGCAGCGCAGCGTTTACCTCCCGCAAAATGCGGGACCGTGACCTAAAAATTTCACGTTTATCTCCTTGCATCCATATTCAACATTCAATTTTCCATATTTTCATCTCTCAAATGCTCAGGCCGCGAGGCCTCGCATCTGCACCGCAGCTACCTAAGTTTGACCCGATATTCATCTCATTGACTTTACATTCAGTGTTTTACAGCAAGATTATTGGAAAGTCAACCTTAGAAGGCTGCTAATGCAGATGCTGGTAAATGTTGAGCACTGCCCGACTGAGGGAGAAACGCCAAAAGTTCTGCTGTAATTCACCAAAGCCAGGTACCCGCCCCTGTGCCCTCCGCCGTTGGCAGAGCGGAGCAGAATTGAATCTTCAAGTAAAACCAGTTCACCATTCCTGATCAAATCATGCCTTCATCCCACCTCAATACACACCAACCTTCACTTTAATCCCATTTAAAGCACCATTAAAAGGCATTTAAATGGGTTTTGATTTGCTTGAATTTGCTTATGGCCAGTTTTTATGAATAAAATTTTCTTTTTGGGGGGGTGCATGCATTAAAAATGTTAATAAATTTGGAGGAGGAAATGGCTTGTATTTATAATGAAGAAGGGGGAGGTGCAGATTTTAGTTGCAGATAATATTATGGATTTTAATTCGATTTACAGCCATTAACCTGGTAAACTGACGATATATAATAATGACAAACCGCATAAAAAGAATCAAAATGTTTTTGGCAATAGTAATATTGTCAACTGGCTGTGCAACAATCAACCATGAATCAATAATTAAAGTTGACAAATTGGAAAAGAGTGATTTTTGTAAGCTTAACGGTCGATATTCTAACAATCCAAGTGGTGGTAACGGAAAAATTTTGCGCTCTCTAAACAAGAGAGAATATCAACCTAAATCGCTTTGGGCAAATCTTAACCCTCAGCAAATGTATACAGTTACCGAGTTGAACAACCAGACAGTTGAAATCGAATTTGTGACGGAAAAGGAAGCCATTCTTACTCTTTACCAAGGAGATTCTTTAATTGACAAACAAAAAATCAGAGGAAAGTTTAAAGACAGTTACTTTTACAGGAGACCTTTCCCTTTGATATTGCCTTTTGTCCCTGTTTTATTCGGACGTAAAGCAAATTGCCTACGTATTGGCAAATCTGATGATGCTTTGGTAGTTGACTCTAAATGGAATTTTTGGATGTTCTTTCTGATAGCAGGTCAATCAGAAAAAGGGCAGAACAGTTTGATTTTCAGGAAGAAGTAACAGATGATATTGTTTTCCATCCGCTCCTCAGCCACAAGCTAGAAAGTACAAAGTAGCAGCGGTCGGCAAACTCATTCAGCAAAACTTTCGGCAAACCAAAATAAATTACAGAGCAGAAAGTTTAAGCCTGCTAAACCGATGGCAGGATTGGATATTTAATAAAATGTTATATTTGCGTTGAGAATCCGGTTTGAGAAAGCAATTGTGGTGGTTGTATTCAAGCCGGAGATATACGCAATATGCGTATATTCGCTCGTTGGCCACTATAATATAAAACAGCAGCATATGACACGACAACTTTGGATTTTGCTTTTTACGATTTTCCCTATTTTGACTTACAGTCAGAATGACCTTGACATTAACTATGACGAGATTAAACAAATAGTGAATAATCCTGAAAGTGAATACTATTACCCTAAACTATTAGAGCGATACAATAATTTTGATACCACCCTGACACACCATGAATTTTCGCTGATATATTATGGTTTTTCATTTCAGGATGAATATCTTGTAAATCAGCCATCTGAGACAGATTTGTTAAAGCTATGGAAAAATGATGAAGAAGAAAAACTGATAGAACAGTGTGAAAAAATATTGGAGAGAAATCCCGTAAGTTTGAGAGCAATTTCTTATTTGTCGAGAGCAAAGCACTCCATTGGATTACCAGAAAAAGAATGGAGACCTTATCTTGACAGATATTGGGCATTTAGAAAAGTAATTGTTTATAGTGGAGACGGACTTAGTTGTGAGACGGCTTTTAAGGTCATTTACGTAGAAGACGAATACACAATGATGTATGACTATTTTGAAATAAAAAAGCTTTATGAACAGCGCCTTGTTAATTTATGTGACAGACATATAGTAGAACCTGGTGAATATTTTACAGGTGATGAAATTTATTTTGATATATCGCGAAAACTATTGCGAACAATGGAATTACATGGAGAATAAAAAATTACAGTGGCCAACATGCTATACCTGGCAATTGCGGGTGCAGTGCAGGTTTCGGGTTTTCTGCTTCGCGTTATCTTTCGTATCGGGGGATAGTTTAGCAGCCCGTAATCCGCAACTGCAGGTATAGCAGTACCGTTAAGTCAAATCTAAACCAAATGATCATCACAAACTCCCATCCCATAAAACAAGACCTTGGGGCATACGGCGAACATGATCTTGCTCAACAGATTGACCAGCTTTCTGATGATGATATTATCCAGATCGGTAAAATGGCAGCAAAACATACAGAACAAGGAGGTTTTATTTCAAACACATTGTTATGGGAGCCATTGAACATATTGAAGTTGTAAAACGGGAGCCCAAAAGACAAAAACGTGATTTATCAGTCTATAAAAGCCCCGAATCTGACCCAAAAGAGAATATAATTGGCAGGGTGCTGAACAGGCTAAGAAGAAAATAGCCCGGCATCTGTGAGCGTTTATGGGAATTACAAGCCATTCAAAGCTTAACATCAGAAAAAACCTGATCATCTCACCCGATATAACCACTCCATTAACAACCCTTCATCGCTCTGTGTATCCTGGCCACTTTTTTGTAGCTTCGTGGCGTGCAAGTTTGAACCGTTTAAATTCATTACATTTTATCAACACCCACCCATCAACCAGCCAACCTATGAAAACAAAACTAAGCCTGTTGCTGCTGCTGAGCATATGCACATTTGCTCAAACCGTTCAGAAACCACGGTATGTGATTGTAATACACGGAGGAGCCGGAAACATCACCCCGCAGCGGTTTTCGCCTGAAAAGCAGGCCGAATACGAGCTGAATCTGAACAATGCTTTGCTTGAAGGTGAAAAAGTTCTGGCTTCGGGTGGTGATGCTACCGATGCAGTAATTGCAGCGGTAAGGTACCTGGAAGAGTGTCCGCTTTTTAATGCCGGACGCGGTGCGGTTTTTAATGCCGATGGCAGAAACGAGCTTGATGCCTCCATCATGGATGGCAAAACCGGAAAAGCCGGCGCTGTAGCCGGGGTAAGCATAATTAAAAGCCCGGTAATGGCTGCACGCATGGTGATGGACTCTTCGGGCCATGTAATGCTTGCCGGCCGTGGTGCCGAGGAGTTCGCCATGAAACACAGGCTTGAAATGGTGAATCCGGATTATTTCTACACCGGGGAAAGCTGGCAGGAATACCTAAAGGTAAAACAAAACCGGGAAAATGAGGGTAGAAAAGGTACAGTAGGTGCGGTTGCCCTTGATATACATGGAAACCTGGCTGCTGCCACCTCAACCGGCGGTATGGTGTACAAGAAATACGGCCGCATCGGCGATTCGCCGGTGATCGGGGCAGGTACCTATGCTTCCAACCTTTCCTGCGCGGTGTCCTGCACCGGACACGGAGAGTTTTTTATCAGAAATGCAGTGGCTTACGATGTTTCAGCCCGCATGTTGTATCTGGGAGAAACGGTGGAAGCTGCCACTGAGTTTATCATCAATCAGAAACTAAAATCGCAGGGCGCAGCCGGAGGCCTGATTGCGTTGGATAAAGACGGTAACATTTCCATGCCGTTTAATACCCCGGGAATGTTCAGGGGGTATATTAAGTCGGGAGAAATGCCGAAGGTGTTGATGTTCAGGTAGCGCAGAATCAGCTTTTTAACTTACCGGAAACCAGCCCTGATTATTCCTTCTTCTTGTCTCTGATTACCAGCATATAGAAATCGTTGTCGAGAGGCAGGTAGCCATATTCATATACAAAACGGTAGGTGGAGCCTTTTTGTGTAGTATAAAGGTTGGTAATGTAGGTAAAATTAAAACCTAAGGACGACAGCCGCTCCTTATGCACTGTAGTTTTATCTTCCGGGACCAGCTCTGCAAGGATTTTCCGGTTCTTTTTCAGGATGCTGTTTACCTTTTTAAATGTTTCGCTTTGTTCGCTGTTCAGACGATTGTTGTAGTTGTTACGGCATTGATCGCTGCAGAATTTTTTATCGGCTCTCCCAATGAGTGGTTCGCCGCAATCAAGACAGTTTTTTTGCATAGCTATTGGTTTTAAAAAGAATATGATGAATAACAATGCTACGAAGATATGAAAAAAAAGACTTTTGTTTAAATCCTGCATCGCTAAATCATAACTTCCTGAAAAATAATTTACCGGAACTAAGAAATCACAAATTTACACCATAGGATTGTTGTTTTCAGACCATCAATTTCTCAGCCTTTTGAAGTCCCCGCTGCCCTGTAAAATGCTGTGGAGTCAATTTTATTTTCATTTTCTTCATTTTTTTTATCAAAATTAAAAAATCCCAAGTGCCAGATAATCAATTATATAGCCGTTTATAAACGGTTACAATTGGTTATATTCGTAAGTAAATGGTTATTAACCGAATCGGGTAAAAAGGCCGCCATAATTTTGCCTCATCGTTCAACCGGAAAAAGTTTGGTTAGGACAGGACAAGAAAAAGTAAGTTAAGTTGAACCGCCGCAAAGGCAAAAAACAAAAAACAATGAAAGCGTTAAAAAATCGTGTACAATTGATCGGACACCTGGGTGCAGACCCCGAAGTAAAAACTTTTGAAAACGGAAGCATGATGGCACGTTTGTCGCTGGCCACCAACGAGCCGGCAACGGGTAAAAACGGAGAAAAGAGCATCCGCACCCAATGGCATACCCTTATTGTATGGGGCAAGCTGGCAGAGATTTGCGCCAAATACCTGCAGAAAGGGCGTGAGGTAGCTGTAGAGGGCCGCATAGCCTACCGCACCTTCACCGATGCCGATGGCAGCAACCGCATTGCCACTGAAATCACCGTAAATGATTTGCTTATGATCAGCGGCCGCAGGGCAGGTTAATCCCGGAATATTCATTCAATTATAAATCAGAAAAAATACTACAGTTATGAAAAACAATCTCAGCAACAAAGTTCAGTTGATCGGCCGTCTGGGCCTTGATCCGGAAGTAAAAGAAGTAACAGGCAAACGCAAAGTAGCCCGCATGAATCTTGCCACCAGCGAGGAATATTACAACAAAGCCGGCGAAAAGGTAAAAGAAACGCAGTGGCACAGACTCGTAGCCTGGGATGCACTCGCCGAAATCTGCGAAAAATACATTACCAAAGGGCAGGAGATTGCCGTTGAAGGCAAGCTCGAATACCGGGTGTACACCGATAAGGACAATGTGAAACACTTCATTACAGAAGTTATCATCAGCGAATTGCTGATAATCAGCAACCGCAAGGCAAGTTAAAACCAACCGAAAAAAATCTCAGTTAAAAAAATCAAATTCAGAAACCCTTTAAATTTTAAAACCATGAACTCATTAAGAAACCGTGTACAACTCATTGGCAATCTGGGCTCAGATCCCGAAGTAAAAACCTTCGAAAACAACAGAAAAGTAGCCAGGCTTACCCTTGCCACCAACGATGAATATACCGACAAAGACGGTAAAAAAGTAAAGCAAACCCAGTGGCATCAGCTGGTGGTTTGGGGCAAACTTGCCGAAACCTGCGAAAAATATCTGGTGAAAGGCAAAGAAATCGCTGTTGAAGGTAAACTCACCTACCGCACCTGGACAGACAAGGAAGGTAAAAATCACAACATGACCGAAATTATTGTGAATGAGTTGCTTATGATGGGCGGCAAGAACAAGGAATAGTTTCTTCTGCCGGATCAGCAAAAAGAGGAGTCAGCGGGCTCCTCTTTTTTGTTTATATGTTTATCAACATTTCAAAAGTCAGCGGCTGAAAAATATGTGTATAGAGGTCTCTTTCAGTTGCTATTGTTGATAAGTTTATATAATGTTCAGTAAAACAAGGGGATAAGAGTTGGTTTTATTGTTAGTTTATTAATATTCTCCGTTGTCGGAAATGCTTGTGTTTATTATTAAATTTACAGCAAGAGGTTCTCTGCTTTGTTTTTGATGCATTATTCAGTACATGGCAGTAATGACCCCGGGCTTTAACAATCAGTTCAGTAAAATGAAAGTTACCATTCTCGCAGCTATGGCCGGACTTTTTCTTTTGGGATGCCGGAGTACTGAAAAAGTACCCACCCCGGTCGGCGAAGTAGACCTGGGCAGATACACCGGCCTGTGGTATGATATTGCATCCTTTCCGGTAAGGTTTCAGCGGGGCTGCCATTGCACCACTGCCGAATACACTCTGATGCCCGAAGGTTATGTAAAAGTGGTGAACAAATGCAGAAAAGGCGGCTATAACAGCGAAGAGTCAGGCATTACAGGGAAAGCCTTTCCTGTAAAAGGGGCCAGCAATACAAAACTTAAGGTTCAGTTTTTCTGGCCTTTCAGGGCCGATTACTGGATTGTGCGGCTGGATAAGGACTACCGCTGGGCAGTTGTTTCATCGCCGGGAAAAGATTATTTGTGGATATTAAGCCGCACCCCTCAAATGGAAGAATCCATTTATCAGAGTATTATCAATGACCTTTCGGCCGATGGTTATGACACCGGCCGGTTGGTAAAAGTGCCTCAGGAATGTAAATAAATAGCTTATTTTAAATTCTCGTAATATGGCTAAAAAGCAACTCAGGAATAAACTGGCCGACGAAGGCCCCGAAACCAGGAAAAAAGCCTCACGCAAAGAAAAGGCAGCTGTAGTGGTTAAAGAATTTAAGCCCAAACAGAAGAACAATCCCCCCAAAGCCATTCGTCACAAACCCTCAGATGTGCTTGCCATCAGCCTGAACGATGTAAATCCGAAGCTGGAAGCCGATTTCGACCGGGTGATGCCTGAACCGGAACTGATTAAAGATGATGCAACTTTCCCGGAACCTCCTCCTCAGAAAACTGCAAAGCCCAGAGGCCGTCCGCCAAAGGAAAAGCCTGCAATTGCATCCACCGAAAAGCCTGACGCAGCCCCAAAAGTTGTACGCAAGCCCAAAAAGAAAAAGATTTTTGTGCTCGATACTTCCGTGATTCTTTACAATCATAACTCTATCAACAGTTTCGACGACAACGATGTAGCCATTCCCATAACGGTACTTGAAGAACTCGACAACTTTAAAAAAGGAAATGATACCAAAAATTTTGAAGCCAGGGAGTTCATCAGAATTATTGATACCCTTTCAGAAAACGCTACACTTACCGACTGGATTCCTCTGGTAAAGTCAAAAGGGGGAAGTTTTAAGGTAGTGATGAATGAGCGCAGCGACATGGATGCGCGCAAAATTTTTGACGATAACAAACCCGATCACCGCATTTTGAATGCTGCCATTGGGTTGGTACAGGAATATCCTGACCGCAAGGTGATTCTGGTAAGTAAAGACATTAACCTGAGGCTGAAAGCCAAATCGCTCAACATAACCGCCGAAGACTTCCTCACCGGCAAAATCAAAGACGTTGAAGGGCTGTATACCGGCATAAGTACCATCAACAACCTGAGCAGCAAGGTGATTGACAAGTTGTATCAGCAGGGCTACTGCACCGCCCGCGAAATCGGCGTTAAAGAACCTGTAGCCAATCATTATTTTATTCTCCGCAACACCAATACCTCTGCACTGGCCTTTTTCAACTCACAAACGCGCCGTGTGGAAAGGATTGAAAAGCGTTCAGCCTTCCGCATTACGCCGCGCAATGCCGAACAGGTATTTGCCATGCACGCCATCTTGAATCCCGAGGTCAAACTGGTTACCCTGCAGGGGGTGGCAGGTACCGGAAAGACTTTGCTTGCGCTGGCTGCCGCACTGGATCAGAAACGAAACTTCAAACAGGTTTTCCTTGCCAGGCCTATTGTTCCGCTCAGCAACAAAGACATCGGATATCTGCCGGGTGATATAAAATCGAAAATTAATCCATACATGGAGCCTTTGTATGACAACCTGAAATTTATACAAAGTCAGTACAGCGAAAAAGACAAGGAGTTTAAAAACATTACCGAATCGCTCGAAAACGAAAAGTTAGTGATACAACCTTTGGCCTATATCAGGGGGCGAAGCATTTCGAATGTGTGTTTTATCATTGACGAAGCCCAGAACCTGACCCCGCATGAAGTAAAAACAATCATCACCCGGGCAGGGCAGGGGACCAAAATCATCTTTACCGGTGACATTTATCAGATTGATACTCCTTACCTTGACGCTCAGAGTAACGGACTTTCCTACCTGATTGACAAGGTAAAGCACAATGCCATTTATGCACATGTGCGCCTTGAAAAAGGGGAACGCTCAGAGCTGGCCAATCTTGCCAACGATCTGCTTTAGCAACGGCTGAAAGCTTTTTGCTGATATCAGCGACTGGAATAAACCACCGTAAGCACTGTGTGGCCTACCACCCTGAGGGTTTCCTTGCTGATTATGTCCATATCGTCTTCCACGGTGTGCCACTGATCGAAGAAACCTTTTTCCCTGTTGGGATCGTAGTCAATGATGTCTATGGTAGGGATACCGATGATTTCGTTAACATACAAGTGGTCATCAGTTATCGGGCCGGTTTTGCGGTTCTGGAAGTACGCCTGATACCCAAGACTATGAGCGGTGTTCCATACTTTCCGCATGATGTCGGGTGCATAGTACATGGAAACCTGTTCCATGGTAAAAGCCGGACTGGCTGCGCCCACCATATCCAATAAAATTCCGAATCTGGCAGAATAACCCGGCACATGAGGATTTCTGGCCCAGTGCTGCGAACCCAGTGCCCATGAATGGTCAGTATTGCCCTGCAGTTCCTGGTGTTCACCATAATCTTCGGCATCAAACAGAACAATATCCACCCCCAGTCCGGGATTATGCATATTCATTTGCCGTGCAATTTCCAGAAGCACACCAACGCCACTGGCTCCGTCGTTGGCGCCGGGCACCGGTTTTCGGTGATTTGCCGGATCGGGGTCGTGGTCGGCCCAGGGGCGGGAATCCCAGTGTGCACATAGCAGCACCCGCGAGCGGTTTTCGGGATTAAAAGATGCAATTATATTCCGGGCATCCAGCATGGTTCCGTCGCTTGCCCTGAGTTTTGCCTTTTGTACAACCACCTGAGGTGTGAACCTTAACAAAGTATTTTCAAGCCAGGCAGCACATTTGAGATGTGCCGGTGTGTTGGGCACCCGTGGGCCGAAAGCAACCTGTTTTGCAACAAAATTGTAAGCCGAATCGGCATTGAATTCAGGCACAAAAACTTTTTCTTTGGGCTGGTCCACCGTTTCAGAACTGGTTTTCTTGTTTTTATTGCCGTCGCAGCCGGTCATCAACCACAATACAGAAATCAGAAGTGCTGCCAGAGTGAATTTTTTCATTTACAAAGAGTTAAAATATTTTGGATGACTGCCCAAATTTACCGCTAAAAACCGAATCGGCAGCTTTTCTTCTTTCGCGGGCAGAAACTTCCATTTTTTCAAGGTTTGGATGTAATTCCGATGCTCTTCCCTTATAACCCACTGCCACAACAGTTAATGCTTTATAATCCTCAGGAATATCAAACAATTCACTGATAAGTTTTGTGTTGAATCCGCCCATCTGATGCACATACAGGCCCGATGCCATCGCCTGAACCGAAAGCAATGCCACTGCCTGTCCGACATCGTACATAGCACTTACATTCGCTTCTCCTTTGTGGTTGGTCAGTTTGGCAACCGAAACAAACAGCAGCGGTGCGGTTTTTGCCCAAAGCTGATTAAATTCAACGAGTGTGCTGAAAATATTATCGTAGGTATCATCTCCTTTAAAACCGGCAATAAAATACCAGGGCTGAAGGTTGGAAGCTGAGGGCGACCACCTGGCAGCCTCGAATAATCCTCTCACCAGCTCAGGTTCAATAAATTTATTCTCAAAAGCACGTGGTGACCAGCGGTTCTTTAAAAGTTCGTGAATCGGGTAATCGTTGTTTGCAATCTTTATGTCCATGATTTGTATTTTTTCTATGCTAAACAATCCATTTTTGAAGTGGTTTGTGCATTTATGTTAAAAAGTAAGCGTAAACACACTGCCTTCGCCGGGAACTGATTTTACTGTAATGGTTCCTTTGTGCAAGTGCATAATTTGCCGCGACAGGCTCAGTCCTATGCCGGAGCCATCTTTTTTGGAGGTAAAAAATGGCATAAAAATTTTGTCGAGGATATCGGGTTTTATTCCATAACCATTGTCGGCAAATTCAATACTCACCCTGCCGTTGCTGTTGGGCGAGGCAGTAAGTGTTATGATTGGGTTTTCATTTTCCTGTACTGCATGTATGGCATTGAGCAGCAAATTGATAAAAACCTGCTCAATCAGGTCGGGATCAGCGGTGATCATCAAGTCTTCGGGGAAAACCCTGGGCTGACAAACAATGGAATATTTTTCCATTTTGGGTTTAAGCAGAATATGAACCCTTTCGAACAGTTCTTTCACCGCAAAATACCTGAAATTGGGTCGGGGAATGCGGGTAAGGTTGCGGTAGGTTTCAACAAAATTAAGCAAACCCTGGCTTCGGGTTTGAATGGTGGTAAGGGCTTGCTCAATGCTGTCAATGTCATCATCGTCAAGTTGTTTAAGGTTGAGGTTTTCTTCCTCTTCATCGAGCAGCATTTCGCGCACTGTAGAAGCCAGCGACGAAATCGGGGTAATGGAATTCATGATTTCATGAGTAAGCACCCTGATGAGTTTTTGCCATGAATCTATTTCTTTTTCCTCCAGCTCGGCGCTGATGTTCTGCAGCGAAACCAGCAGAAACTCCTCGCCCCTCATCCTGAACTCAGTGGCATATACCGACAACTGAAGCAGCTCATTGTCAACCACAATCTTGATCAACTGCTTGTCGCCGGCCCGCATTTTGAGCAACGCATCGGGCAGCGATGCTTTTACATTTGCCAGGTCGTTGATGTGTTTCAGATTATTTACCCGCAGCAGCCGCTTGATGGCATTGTTAAAAATATCCACTTTGCCGTCTTTTCTGAAGGCAATGATTCCGATACTTACATGCTGAACAACCGTGAGCAGATAGTTGTAGTGCTCTTCCTTTTCTGCCCTGTTTTTTCTGAACTCCCTGATTACCTCATTAAAAGCGCGGTTGAGCCCTTCAAAACTTCTGCCCAGGTCCTTATCATAAAATGAGGTGCTGAAGTCGGAATGTCTTACACTTTCGAGGAACTGAGTAAGTTTACGGTTGGTACGCTCAGTGTAATGAATGAGCGCGGCTACCTGAATGATGGCCAGCACCCCGGCAATGAGTGCTGTAACCCATTGATGCTCATTGCGGAGCATGAAAACAAAAAAGAAAAGGTTGGCAGTGATAAGGATTACCCTGAGGACAATCCAGATCCGGTACTTTTTAAAGACCATGTTTTTCTATCCTTCTGTACAACGATGCACGGGTAAGACCCAGCTCCTTTGCGGCTTTGCTTATGTTTCCGCCGTGCTTGTCAATCACTTTGCGGATGAGTAATTTTTCGCGTTCCTCGAGGTTGGTGATGTCGTCGGAATCATCAAACATAGTACTTTCGTCCATCTGCGACAGGAAAAAGTCCTGAGGCTGCAGAATGTTGCTTTCACTCATAATTACAGCCCGTTCCACCGCATGTTGCAATTCCCTGATGTTGCCGGGCCAGGTGTGTTTTTCAAGCCTTCGGATGGTGGTTGGATTTACCCGCTTGAGCGGCATTTTGTACTTTTTGCAGTAAATCTCCAGGAAATGCTCCACCAGCTCCTGTATGTCTTCGAGGCGGTCGCGCAAAGGAGGCAAAAGAATTTCAACGGTATTGATGCGGTACAGTAAGTCCTGCCTGAACTTACTTTCATTCACCATTTGATACAAAGGCATATTGGTTGCACAAATCAACCTGACATCAATGGGAATTTCGCGGTTGGTGCCAAGGCGCACTACTTTTCTGTTCTGCAGCACACTCAGCAATTTCGATTGCAGATTAAACGACAGATTTCCGATTTCATCGAGGAAAATGGTGCCTTTGCTGGCAGCTTCAAAACGGCCGGCTCTGTCTTCCTTGGCATCGGTAAAAGCGCCTTTTTTAAATCCGAACAGTTCGCTTTCAAACAGGGTTTCGCTTATTGCACCCAGGTCTACACTGATAAATACCTCGTTGCGCCTGGCCGATGCCCGGTGAATGGCCCTGGCAATAAGTTCCTTGCCGGTTCCGTTTTCGCCCAATATAAGTACATTGGCTTCGGTTCTGGCAACTTTTTCGACCGTGGCCATTACTTTTTTCATGGCTGGCGATTGCCCGATCAGGCTGCCATAGGCCTGATCCTGGCTCGCAATGAGTATCTTTTGCTTGCTCCTTAAATCCTCAATTTCCTCTTTATTGTGCCTTACTTTTAAATTGGCTGTAATGGTGGCCAGTAGTTTTTTGTTGTCCCAGGGTTTAAGAATAAAATTGGTAGCCCCTTCCTTGATCCCCTGCACTGCAAGTTCAATATCGCCATAGCCGGTTATAAAAATTACCACCGCCAGCGGATCAATTTCAATGATCTTGTTCAGCCAGTGAAACCCTTCTTTGCCTGAAGTGGCATCTCTCGAAAAGTTCATGTCCAGTAATATCAGGTCATAACTTTCACTTTTCAGCAATGCCGGGATGTTCTCGGGGTTTTTCTCGGTGTGCACTATACTGAAATGCTGTTTCAGAAACAGTTTGGCAGCCAGCAGCACATCCTGATCATCGTCAACAATCAGAATTTTGGCATCTATCTTACTCATGAATCTCTTTTTTGTGGTTCTTTGTAAACATGGAACCGTTCTTACATTTGGCTAAGTTAGATAAAATGTTCGGAAACGAACAACTTAAAGAACGGGTTTGAACATCATAAAATTGTTAAAAATTTCTAAAAAATCCTAAGTAATTGATATTTAATGCCTAATGAGAGTGGCACAGTATTAGTTATAAGGGTTAAACCTAAAGTTGATTTATATGACAATCAATGAAATGAAACCCATACCGGGTGTTGATCAGATTTTGAAGAACAGCATTGCTCTCTCAAAATTTAATTTGCTGCTCGATGAGCTGCGAAAAAGGGACCTGCCGGATGCCGTTGCATTGCAAATCAACAGTATTATTGCCATTGCTGAACAATTACATGGCAATGACCCCCGCTTCCGCAGCCGGCTGGGTAAGCTTAAAAACCAGATAATCAGGTTGCTTGAGAAGGAACTAAAGATTGTACCCCGTAACTACTATCGCACACTCTGGATGGCAGTGGGCATAGGTGCTTTTGGATTGCCCCTGGGTGTTGCACTGGGGGCCAGCTTCGGAAACATGGGCTTTATCGGAATGGGGCTGCCTTTTGGCATTGCCATTGGCCTGGCATTGGGAACCGGTATGGACAAAAAAGCATTTGAGGAAGGCAGACAGCTGAATGTTGATCTGACCTGAAACAGAAATACAAAAATAATTCAGTTGCCGGTTGCAAGTGCAAAATGCCGGCCAAATACAGATCCATTAAAACACTAACTCAATGGACAGAATAATTGAAAAGAAAAAGTGGACGAAGGGCAGGATAGCAGCCATAGCAGCTGCCGTGCTTGTTTTATTCCTTGTAGTGTGGATGTTGTTTATCAGAGATAACCGGAGCCGGCTGTATGTTGACTACAATCAGCTTAGTATTGCAGTTGTTGAAAAGGGAAAGTTTCAGGAGTTTATTCCTGTGGATGGAATCGTATTTCCGCGTACAACCATTTTTATTGATGCGGTGCAGGGTGGAATTGTTGAAGAGGTTTTTGTTGAGGACGGAGCCATGTTAAAAAAGGGAGATCCTATTCTTAAACTTGCCAATGCAAACATGGAACTAAGTTATATGGATCAGGAAACCCGTATGTATGATGCTATCAACAACCTGGCAAACACACGCATAAGCCTTGAGCAACTCAGGTATACCCGTCAAAAGGAAATTACACAGCTCACTTATGAAATTGACAGACTAAAGACCGATTTCAGGCGAAAAGAGCAATTTTTTAAGGACAAGCTCATTTCTGAAAAAGAATATGAAGATGCCCTGCGCGATTACAATTACTCCCTTAAACAGCTTGAAATAACTCTGAACCTGAGGAAACTTGATTCCATTTCAGGGGTTTCGCAAAGCAATCAGATTGCCAGTTCCATGCAAAGGATGAACAACAACCTGGCTCTGCTGCAGAGAAACATGGACAATATGACCATAAAATCTCCGGTGGATGGAAAACTTTCTTCTTTTCTGGTTGAGATAGGTCAAACCAAAACTGCCGGTGAGCAGCTCGGACAGATTGATATGATGGATGGCATTAAACTGCGTGCAAACATTGATGAAAGATATATTTCCAGGGTTTTTACCGGACAGGAAGCTGAATGTGAAATATCAGGAAAAACATATAGTCTGGAAATCAGTAAAATATACACCAATGTTACCAATGGGTCATTTCAGGTTGACCTGCTGTTTAAGGCAGAAGAACCAGAGGGTGTTAAACGCGGGCAGACCATTCAGTTAAAAGTTAAATTTTCGGGCGCAACCGATGCTTTGATTGTTCGCAGAGGTGGTTTCTTCCAGGAAACAGGTGGAAACTGGATTTATGTGCTTGATAAAGAAGAGTCCTCGGCAGTAAAACGCGCTATAAAGATTGGCCGTCAGAACACCACCCATTACGAATTGCTCGAAGGACTTGAAGAGGGAGATAAGGTTATTATTTCTTCCTACGATAATTTTAATTCGCGTGAAAAACTCATTTTCAGAAAATAGTCAAAAATCAAGAACCCTAAAACTTTTGCTGCCATGATAAAAGCTGTTAACCTGACTAAAATTTTCAGAACCGACGAAGTTGAAACTACTGCGCTCAATAAAGTTTCGTTTGAAATAAACAAAGGCGAGTTTGTGGCCATAATGGGCCCCTCGGGATGCGGAAAATCCACATTGCTGAATATACTTGGCCTGCTTGATAATCCATCGGACGGAGAATATTTTTTCCTCGGAAATGAAGTCTCCGGGTTTTCCGAAAAGCAGAGAGCCAATACCCGCAAACACAACATTGGCTTTGTTTTTCAGAATTTTAACCTGATTGACGAGCTGAATGTTTACGAAAACGTTGAGCTTCCGCTTATCTATCTGGGATTGAGCAATGCTGAAAGAAAACGCCGGGTAGAGTCGGCTTTGGAGCAAATGCAGATCATGCACCGCCGCAAACACTTTCCGCTTCAGCTTTCGGGTGGTCAGCAGCAGCGCGTTGCAGTTGCAAGGGCTGTTGTAGCCAACCCCCATCTGATTCTTGCCGACGAACCTACCGGAAATCTCGACTCAGCACATGGTGAGGAAGTTATGAATTTGCTTGCATCATTAAATCAGGCTGGTACAACCATTATTATGGTAACTCACTCCCAGCGCGATGCCGAGTATGCCCAGAGAATTATCCGCCTTTTCGACGGACAAATCATCAACGAAAACATAAGAGCAGGAAGTGTTTCTGCCAATAACTTGTAATTGCCTGTATTACTGTTGTTTTGATGACTAATCTGCTGAAATCATGTTTGTCAATTACCTGAAAATTGCCTTCCGCAGTCTTATGCGCCAAAAGTTTTATACCCTCATCAATCTGATTGGGCTCTCTTTTGGTATTGCGGCCTTCGTTCTTATTCTGCTGCATGTGCAGCATGAACTCAGTTTCGACAAACATTTAAGCAAAATTGACCGCTTGTTCAGGGTGGTTGAAATACAGAATGAACCCGGAGTAGGCGAGCAGCATGTTGCCATTACCATGGGGCCACTGGCTGAGGCCATGAAGCAGGATTTTCCGCAGGTAGTGAATGCGGTGAGGCTCATGGGAGGTTTTAACTTCTCGGTGGTGAGCTATGGCGATAAGTATTTTAATGAGCCGAATTTTCAATATGCCGATCCTTCGGTAATTGATATGTTCGACATCGAATTCCTTTATGGCGATGGCGAAACAGCTTTGTCAGATATCAAAACTGTAGTCCTTTCTAAAAAAGTTGCTGAAAAATACTTCGGTGATGCATCGCAGGCACTTGGCAAAATGCTTATGTTCGACAAGGTTAGCTACCGGGTTTCAGCTGTAATGAAAGATCAGCCCGAAACCTCGCATTTTTTCTTCGACATGTTGTCACCCATTGCCACTGCTGAGGCACTTCCCGAATTTGAGTGGATGAAACGCTGGGGAAACAACTCTTTGGTTACCTATGTTGAACTCGACAGTCCCGATTCTGAGTCTGCAGTAAATGAAGGCTTTAAAGCGTTTCTCGACCGGCATGTATTCATCGAGAAAGACAGCTGGCAATACCTTGAAATGTACCTTCAGCCTGTTAAAGAAGTTTATCTGAAGTCGGGGCACATTAAGTTTCAGAGTATGTCGGCCATGGGCGATGCGCGTATGGTTACCATTTTTATTGTTGTTTCTCTGTTAATTCTTTTGATTGCCTGTGTCAATTTTATCAATATTGCCATTGCCAGATCTGTAAAGCGATCGCGCGAAGTGGGTATGCGCAAGGTACTCGGCGCAGGCCGGGGCAGCCTGATTACACAGTTTATCAGCGAATCGGCCATCATCACTCTCATCTCGCTGTTTCTGGCCTTAGGAATTGTTGAACTGGTGCTGCCTGAGCTTAATAAATTGTTAGGCACTTCATTTAGTATTGATTTTACTGGTAATCCGGTTTTTAACATCGGATTGTTACTGATCTTCATCTTTATCAGCCTTACTTCAGGCTATTATCCGGCTTTTTATTTGTCAAGGCTTCAGCCTGTTGCCGTTTTAAAAGGGGTTTCAACCTACAGGGGGAAACGCGGTGGATTACTCAGCAAGGTACTTGTAGTTTTTCAGTTTGTCATCTCTATTGGCCTGATTATGGCCGTTTATGTAATTCATAATCAGGTTTCCTTTGTCAGGAATAAGGATATTGGAATTAATTATCAGAATGTTCTTTATGTAGGGTTTGGCGACAAAGGCTACGAAAAACTTCAGGTGGTAAAATCGGAGTTAATGCAGAATCCTGATATCAGAAAGGTGGCCGGCTGTTCATTCCTGAATGGTGTTGCCGGTAGCCAGGGCCCGGTATTTTTTAATGACTCGGCAAAATCAAAGCTTTATGTAAGGTTCGGCTTTGTGGATGAAGACTTTTTTGATGCCATGGGAATAAAACTGGCAGATGGCCGCAACTTTGACGGCTCACACACGGGCGACATCAACCGCGCTTTGGTTGTGAATGAGGCTACGCTTCGGGCCATGGGCTGGGACAATGCCTTGCAACAATCAATCATGTATCCGCAGGCTTCCGACTCATCGGGCAAAGCCGAAATAGTTGGAGTTATCAAAGACTACCATTATTATTCTCTGCGCAGCCAGATCGAACCTGCTGTGTGGGGCTGGCAGCCGGAAAGTTTCAGGGGTGTTGTCATCAACTTCAGGCAAGGTGCTGATATCACTGCAATTAAAGCATTTATCGAACAAAAATGGAAGGATATTTTCCCCGGAATTCCTGTGCAAATTACAGATGCTGCGGGGTTTAATGCCAGAAGCTATAAAAAGGATCAGGACTCCTTTACTTTGTTTATTTACTTTACTCTCATCTCAATATTGCTTTCGTGCCTGGGATTGTTCGGACTCATTTCGCTGGTACTCGAACAAAAAACACGAAATATTGGCATTAGAAAAGTGCTGGGTGGCGAAGTCTGGCAAATTACTATAATGCTTATTAAGGAATATCTTTTGCTGGTGCTTGTCGCAGGAATCATTGCTTTGCCTCTGGGTTATTATCTGCTCGGTATTCAGCTTGATGCTTTTGCATATCATATCACCATTGGTTTTCATCACTTGCTTATTCCTGTGCTTGCCGCTTTGATTATTGCTTTCTCAACGGTGGTATTCAGAGCCAGAAAAGCGGCCAACTCCAATCCTGTTGATGCATTGAAGTATGAGTAGTGAACAGGAACAAGTAATGCTCTCATACTTTTCTATTTCAGGATAAGGTCAATTGTTCAGGATTTACATTCTCACTTTAAGCCTCAGTATTGAATACTTCAATACCGGGGCTTTTAAATTTGTCGGAGTTTACACCTTCTGACAAAGATTGTTCATCTGTATTCCCCACGATTCCTTGATTGCCAACTGATAAAAAATCGAGCTGGTGAGGTTTTGCAGATGTTTTAATGCAATCGTTTGCGAAACTCCCGGTTAGCCAATTCTTATTGAATGATTGTGTTTCAAATTGCTATAATTTTTTAAGAAATCACATTCAAACGACGATAAAAATCATTAAATTTTTCAATCCGCGTTGCCCGGATTTATTTTTTATCCTCGATTTATCACCTTCAAACATCAAAATTATCAACAGCCAAATTTATGTCAGATTATATAAACAACAGTATATCAGCAGTTAATATGTTTTGGCTAATGTTTTTTCAGTATAATCCAGGATGGCTGAGATTGGTTTAAAGAGGAAATCCGGGTCGTTTAAATTTAATATTGGCAGCATTACAAATAAAGTATAAATTATATTAATTTTGCGTTTCGTTTCACCTAAATACATCAGAAAAGCAATGAAGAACAAGTATCTGGATCTGATTGAGCAGACATTTGATTTCCCTCAGGATGAATTTCGTGTTGAGGACAATGAGTTGTACTTTCATAATATCCCGCTTATGGATATTATTAAACAGTACGGAACTCCGCTCAAGATATCCTATCTGCCCAAGATAAGTCAGCAGATTCAGAAGGCCAAAAAGTTATTTAACGTTGCCATTGCCCGGAGCGATTACAATGCCGACTATCACTATTGTTATTGCACCAAAAGCTCACATTTTTCCTTTATTCTGGAAGAGGTACTTAAAAACGATGTACACCTGGAGACTTCATCTGCATTTGATATTTTTCTGCTCGAAACCCTGCATGAACAAGGCCTGATTTCGAAGGAAAATTACATCATCTGCAATGGCTTTAAACGCCCTCAGTATATCGAAAACATTGCAAATCTGATCAACGAGGGATTTGAGAACACCATTCCCATCCTTGATAACAAATTTGAGCTGGATCAGCTTGACCGCAACATTACCCGCAAATGCAAAATCGGAATGCGGATTGCTTCTGAAGAAGAACCCAAGTTTGAGTTTTATACTTCAAGGCTTGGTATCCGTTACAACGACATCATTCCCTATTACGAGGAAAAAATTAAAAACAACCCGAAGTTTCAGCTAAAAATGCTGCACTTCTTTATCAATACCGGTATAAAGGATTCTGCGTATTACTGGAACGAACTCTCAAAATGTGTTAATCTTTACTGCCAGCTGAAACACATCTGCCCCGAGCTCGATTCGCTGAATATAGGCGGAGGCTTCCCCATTAAAAATTCATTATCGTTTGATTACGACTATGAATATATGGCCGAAGAAATCATTGCACAGATCAAAACCATCTGCGACCGCAACAATACCCCCGAGCCTCATATTTTTACTGAGTTCGGCTCTTACACAGTAGGGGAGAGCGGAGCAGTGCTGTACTCCATCATTGACCAGAAACGGCAGAATGACCGTGAGTTGTGGAATATGATTGATTCATCCTTTATGACAACTTTGCCCGATACCTGGGCACTTAATCAAAGGTTTATTCTGCTGGCTATCAATAAATGGGATTCGGAATATGAACGTGTGTTCCTGGGTGGCCTTACCTGCGACAGCGAAGATTATTACAATGCCGAAGCCCACGCCAATGCCATTTTCCTTCCGAAACTTGACAACGAGGAACCTTTGTATATCGGACTGTTTCATACCGGAGCTTATCAGGAATCGGTGGGTGGCTACGGCGGAATACAACATTGTTTGATCCCTGCGCCCAAACACATCATCATTGATCTTGATGAAGAAGGAGAATACACCACCAAGCTTTTTGCCAAGGAACAATCGCATAAATCAATGTTAAGAATACTTGGCTATTGATTTTCGATGGTTTCATGATTACCTTTGCAATCCTTTTTTAGTTCATTGCACTTTTTGGCCCGGTCTCATGGCCTGGTCTGTTTGGTAATTTTTCATCAAATTAATGTTATGAGGCAAAAACAATTTGGAGCAATTCCCGAACCGTTTTCAGCTCCCGAAAGCGCAAAAACCGTGATTCTGCCAGTGCCGTTTGAAGGGTCAAACTCCCTGTTCAAAGGGTCTGACAAGGGGCCGGAAGCCATTATAGAAGCTTCGGCAGGTATTGATTTGTATGACATCTTAACCGACTCTGAACCCTGGAAAACGGGTATTCACACCTCAGAACCGGTTAAAGAGAGGACGGCTGAAAAAATGAACAAAGAGGTTGCAGCAAGAACCCTGCAGCTTTTGAAAAAGAAAAAGTTTCCAGTGATTCTCGGAGGAGAACAGGCTGTGGCAATTGGTGCAATTAAAGCGGCTGCCGACTTTTTCAAGGAAAAAGATCTTACCATTGTGCAACTGGATGCTCATGCCGCTCTTCAAAAAGAATATGGTGGCAGCAATCTGAATCATTTCTGCCTGATGACTCACGCCAATCAGCTTGCACAGGTGATACATGCCGGTACACGCAGCATGTCGGCCGCTGAACGTGAGCTGATTCCCTCGGGAAGAATTTTTTATGCCGATAACATCATGGATGGTGGCAATAAAACCTGGATGTATGATTTCCTGAATAAGCTCACCCGAAATGTTTTTATCACCATTGATCTGGATGTGCTCGATCCTGCACTCATGCCTGCAGTAGCAACACCAGTCCCCGGAGGACTTCAATGGGAAGCCTTGCTTGACATTCTGGGTAAAATAAACGAAAAAGCTGTAATAGCAGGAGTTTGCATATGCGGACTCACTCCCATAAAATACAACAAAGCCCCTAATTTTGTTGCTGCACAGCTCATCAACAAAATCATTACCATGAAATTTACCTCGGGAATTAAATAGTTCCGGGTAGTGCTGCTTTGATTCCTGTATTTAGGGTCTGCAGAAAAACTCCGTTAGGAGTTTCCCATTACTAACCCCCGGTGAGGCTTGCCCAACCGGGGATTAAAGGATCGGCAAACAAACCAACCCTGTAAGGGTTGGCCTTTATCATTTGAGAAACCATTCCTGGGTTCTGTTTTTCAGGTCGTATTGCATAAGGGGGCTGTCTCAAAAGGTTAAAACTGGAGCAAAGTGTTGCTGCTTTGATTCCTGTACTTAAAATGCTTAACTTAGCCTTGAAATGCTGAGTTAAATTTTAAGGCTGTCTGTTTACTATTTTCAGCTGATTTTACGTTCGGTAATGCTGATACTGATCAGTCTGACTTTGTGCTGCACTTTTTTTTTCAGCAGTTCTGGTTTAATAAAAATCTTTTCAGCTTTTCTTTTGCTGAATAACAAAACTAATATTACTTTTACGGCAGCTTAGTGTCCATGTTACACAAACATAGTGTATATTGGACACATACTATTGCAGAGCATGTAATCCACAGCTTCGCTGTCTTTATTCTTGAAGTTTTCTATTGAAAAACAACGAATTATAAAGACGCAGAGGGTGGTAACGAAAATAAGCATACAATTCCAACTAACAACCAAACAACCAAACCAATGAAACAATTAATTACAATCAAGTGGGCTTTTTTGCTGCTGCTGGTGTTTAGCCAGATTACAGCGTGCAAAAAAGACAAGGAAGATGACGTAATTTCCGGATTCTCCTTTAAGGTAGATGAGGAAGATTACAGAAAAGTTACCTTCACCAGCTACGCCAATTCTGTCAATGGTTCTCCCTCCATCAGCTGGGATTTCGGCGATGGTACAACGCTTGACAATGAGCCTTCGCCTGTTCACATTTATCAGGCTGAGGGAGAGTACAATGTTAGCCTTACTGCAACTGCATCCAATGGTGCAAAAGATGTTTATACATTAAAAGTTGTAGTTACCGATCCTAATGTTGAGCTTGCCAAACTTGCCGGAACAGGCTCCAAAACCTGGAAATTGCTGCGCGATGTCAGCACCGGCAGATATCCGCTGGAAGTTGGACCTGCAAGCTTCTCAACCATTTGGTGGGCCATGGGCCGCCAGAACGACGAGCTGGCCAATCGCCCCTGCATGCTCAACGACGAATGGACCTTTGAACGCAACGGTACCATGATCTATGATGCCAAGGGCGATTACTGGGCAGAAGGAAACGTATTCTTCCCGGCCAATACCTGCGCTTCCACCGACAGAATGGAAGGAATCAGCGGTGAGGATCTGACAGCATGGGGCAGCGGAACCCATTCATTTGAACTTGTTTCGGGCACTGAGCCTACACTTAAAGTTATCGGACTGGGTGCATTTATCGGACTTTGCAAAGTTGCCACCGATGCTGAAGTAACCCGGCCACAGCAATCTGTAACCTATTCAATTATCAAGCTTACCGATGGCCCGGTAGATACTTTGGTTTTGCAAACCTCATACATGACCGGAGGTTCTGCACCACAGCCTGCCTACTGGAGGTTTGTACTGGTACATTACGATAATCCTGCTGATGAGCCGCCCATTCCCGGCCCCGCACCATCGGCTGCTTTCACCGCTGCAGTAAACGGCAGAACAGTTACCTTTACCAATTCAACAACACTTGCCGATTCTTACCTCTGGGATTTTGGTGATGGACAGACCTCCACAGAAAAAGATCCGGTTCACACTTATGCCAGTGATGGCCCGTTTATTGCAAAACTCACGGCAACCAATCCCAACGGATTCAGCACAGCTGAGAAATTCTTTTTCATAACAACTGCTTCGCTCGAACAGGCACAGCTCATTGGGAATGCCTGGAAAGTAAGGTTGGCCGAAAAAGCCATTTTTGTAGGCCCTGCAATGGGCAGCGACGGATGGTGGAGTGTTCCCCTTTCCTATCTCAATGGTTCTTCAACCGGGGTTGACGACTGGTCGTGTATACCCGACGATGAATTCATTTTCAGCGCTGGTGGCGTTTACGAATATAAAACCAACGGCAGCACCCGCAACGATGGTTATTTCGGTGGGCAAAACGGATGTATTACCGATGATGAGATAGCCGCCAGCGGAAATGGTGCTGCTTTTGGCAGTGGTATTCATTCCTGGGCATTTACTGCTGCAAGCGGAAACAACCGCGCAAAAATTACCCTTACCAATGGTAGTGGCAGAGCAGCATTCATCGGTTTCTACAAGGGTTATTTTGGTGGAGAAAACATCACCCCCACCGATCCGCCCAATGGTGGAAACTCAACCAATACCTACGAAGTGATGGGATATGCAAATAACGGAAGCAAGGAATTTTTATTCCTTACTGTTGATGTTTCAGCCACCCATAACGGAAGTTCTTCATGGTCGGTTGTTCTTGAGCGATAAAATTCTGCAGTGAATTAATTTTAAAAAGACAGTTTTATGAATAAAACAATCATATTTCTTGCTTTGATGTTTGCCTCCATTGTAACCTTTGGGCAGGCCAGGCAGATAAAAGGAAAAGTATCTGAGGTTTCCGGTAATGGTATTCCGGGAGTAACCATACAGATAAAGGGCACCAGCACAGGTACAATCAGCGATATTGATGGCAATTACAGTGTAAATGCAACTGATGGCAATGTGCTGGTTTTCAGTTTTGTGGGTTTTACCACAAAAGAGGTAACTGTTTCCGGACAGACTCTGATTAATGTCACACTCGAAGAAGATGCCAGGCTACTCGACGAAGTTGTTGTGGTTGGATATGGTGTTCAGAAAAAGAAAGACATTACCTCCTCCATTGCTGTTGTTGATAACAAGGCCTTAAAAGACAGGCCAATTGTTTCTGTGGCTCAGGGTTTGCAGGGAACAGCAGCCGGTGTTCAGGTAACACAAACCTCGGGCAAGCCCGGTGGTGGAATTGCGGTGCGCGTGCGTGGCGCCACCTCGGTTTTGGCCGGCAACGAACCTGCTTACATTGTTGATGGTATCAGAACTACCGATATCAGCGGGTTGAATCCCAACGACATAGAATCCATGACTGTTCTAAAAGATGCTTCAGCCAGTGCAATTTATGGTGCTGCAGCGGCCAATGGTGTTGTTATTATTACTACCAAAAGAGGTAGTTCAGACAAACCTGTAATTTCCTTTAATACTTATTTTGGTGTTTCAACACTTCGCAAATCCATTGACGTGCTGAATACCAGGCAGTACCGCGACCTGATGAACGATATGGGCATCGCCTACGATCCATCCTGGACAACCTTCAACAACTGGATGGATGAGACTTTCAGCACAGGGTACCAGCAATCTTATCAGGCATCTGTATCCGGAGGAAACGAAAAAAGCAGATACTTTGTTTCGGGCGGTTACCTTACTGAGCAGGGGATGGTAAGGCCTGCCCGCTTCGACAGGTACACCATAAGAATGAACCTTGACAATGAACTGAGACCATGGCTCAAAATGAAAACCAGCATTACCGCCTGGAATCTTGATACCAAAGATACACCCGACAATGCCAGCTCCGGCCGCGGTGGTGTAATTATGAGCGCTTTAAACACTCCTCCGTTCCTGAATGTTTACAAACAGGATGGCAGTGGGTGGTACGATCCCAATCCTTTTCAGCCTTCGTGGGAAAACCCGGTGGCTTATATGGATGGTCCTGACCAGATGTCGAGAGAAAGTAAACTGCTGGGAACTGTAGATCTGGAAATTGACCTGCTCAAAAACCTCAAATACAAGTCAATGGTTGGGGTTGATGTAACCAATCGCAGGTGGGATTATTATTTAGATCCCATTAGTACAAACTTTGGCCGTCAGAATAATGGTATTGGCAGGTCAGATAATTCAAGCCATATGGTATGGCAAACCGAGAATTATCTGGACTATACCATAAAAAAGAGGAACCATAATTTTAATGCAATTGCCGGAAATACCCTCATCAGGTACGAGGGCCGGGGCACCTATATCGAAGGAAGAGATTTTCCGGCCGATACTCAGGTAACTGATCTTTGGGCTGCCAATCAAATCAGTACAGGAGGTACCTGGCAAGGATCAAATTCGTTTGTCTCTTTTTTCAGCAGGATTAACTATGATTATAGCGGCAAGTATTACGCAACTTTTTCAATACGAAGAGATGGTAGTTCAAAGCTGGTTAATAAGTGGGGAACCATGCCTGCGTTTTCTCTGGGCTACAGGTTGTCATCTGCTAAATTTATGGAAAATCTTACCCTGATAGATGATCTGAAAATCAGGGGAGGTTATGGCGAAACAGGTAATGTGAACGGACTCTCTGATCAGGCAGCGTTTTCTTTATGGTCTTACTACAGGCGCGATCCGCAGGACCCATTGGCTGGCCCGGGAATCTATCAGTCAAGTTATGGAAATCCCGACTTAAAATGGGAGACAACCAAACAAACCAACCTGGGTCTTGATCTCACCATGTGGGATGGACGGTTTTTGTTCACTTTTGATGCTTATCAGAAAAAAACAAGTGATGTACTGCTCAATGTACAATTAACCAGCTCATTGCCTGTAAATTATATTCTGACTAATGCTGGAGAAATTATAAACCAGGGGCTTGAGTTCAGTTTTACTACGGTTAATATTGACCAAAAAGAGCTTAAATGGAACAGCAACCTTAACTTCTCCTTCAACAAGAATGAAGTTACCAGCCTCAAGTACACACCTGTGTATTATTTTGGAAGAATCTACAGCAATAACGAGTACATTTCGCGTTTGAGTGTAGGAAATCCGCTGGGAACCTTTTACGGATACATCAGCGAAGGGGTAGATCCTGAAACCGGTGACATTGTTTATAAAGATGTAAACAATAACGGTATATTTGATCCGGGCGACCGCACTGTAATCGGATATGGCATGCCCAAGCTAACGTTTGGTTTTACCAACAACATCACCTACAAGAGATTTACTGCCAATATTTTCTTCCAGGGTTCTTATGGAAACGACATCTTTAATGCTACCCGCATTGATCTGGAAGGTATGTTCGACAGTAAAAATCAAAGCACGGTTGTGCTTGATCGCTGGACACCCGAAAATCCTAATACCGATATTCCACGCGCTGTGGGAGGAGGAAATGTTGACAATGTCAGAAATTCATCCCGTTTTATTGAAGATGGCTCTTACCTCAGGCTGAAGTCTCTCACCATCTCTTACAATGTGTTGAAAAACAGGGAAAAACTAAACATTGTTAAAGGATTAAATGTCTACGTTACAGGACAGAATCTGTTGACATTTACCAGCTATTCCGGTTTTGATCCTGAAGTGAATGCTTATGGCAACAGTGCCGTTGAAGTGGGTATTGACTACGGAACCTATCCCCAGTCGCGTACAATAATTTTTGGTTTAAATGTTGAATTTTAAATCGTGAAGTCATGAAGAAAATTTTTAATTATACTCTGTCGTTTGCGCTTTTGGCAGTAACGACATCCTGTGAAAAGTTCCTTGATATTAAGCCAACCGGAAATTCTGTTTTTGTAGAACAGGCCGGTGATACAGTCTTCAAAACAGCCAATGATGCCGAGGCTGCACTGGGTGCTGTTTACGGCGATTTTCAAAATGAGTACTGGCAGCTCGATTATTTTGTGAATGGTGATGCACAATCTGATGATGCTTACGCCGGAGCCGATAACCCTGCCAATTTTCAGATTGATGATTACAGGCTGATCTCCACCAACTCAAATGTAAGCCGCGACTGGGCATATCTTTATCAAACCATTGGTAAAGCCAATCTGCTGATTAACAATGTTGATCTGGTGCCTGATCCCGGCCTTACCGAACAGCGAAAAAAGGAAATAAAGGGCGAAGCTATGTTTGTAAGGGCTTTTATGTATTTCCAGGCAGTTCAGTTGTGGGGAGAAGTGCCCCTGCAGCTTAAGGAGGTAACCAGCATCAGTGCTTCTGAGCTCGATGAAATCTATCCCCAGCTATTCCCGGAGCGCAAACCGGTTGCAGAGGTTTACGCACAAATAATTCAGGATCTGGAATATGCGGTTGAGAATGTAAAGGCTGTTCAACCACATAAAGGTTATGCCACCAAAGGTGCTGCCAATGCAGTATTGGCCAAGGTGTATGCAACCATGGAAACCAAAGATTATTCAAAGGTAGTGCAATATTGCGATGCCGTTATCAACGGAGGATATTCTCTGTTGCCTGAATACGACATGTTGTGGGATAATCAGAATGAGAACTCTGCTGAATCAATTTTTGAAGTGAATTATGCCGGAACAAGCGATAACGCCAACTGGGGAGCCAGTATGTTCAACGGTCTTGACTGGAAAAAATTCAACATTCCTTCAAACGATCTGGTAAAGGCTTTTGATGATGAAAACGATATGATCAGGAAGAATTCCAGCATTCATTTTGTGGATGTCACCGGCAAATGGTCCGATGCCAACTGGCCGGCCAGCAATTACCCCTTCCTGAATAAATATCGCATCATTACCTGGCCCAGCCCACAGAACTATATTTTGCTGCGTCTGGCTGATATTCTGCTTCTGAAGGCAGAAGCTCTCAATGAACTGGGCGATGTTGCCGGTGCTGCACAGTTGGTGAACCAGGTGAGAAACCGAGTGGATCTGCCCAACACCACCTCATCTACACAGGAAGCCATGCGTCTGGCGATTGAAAAGGAAAGACGCCTGGAGCTCGCGTTCGAAGGCCACCGCTGGTTTGACCTGAAACGCACCGGCAGAGCCATTGAGGTGATCAACAATACCATTGGACCCGATGGTAATAAAATTGGTTATAACCTCACTCCGAATCGCCTCCTTTGGCCAATTCCTCAGTCGGAACTTGATAAAAATGAACTCTTGACCCAGAATCCGGGTTACTAAATCCTCAATATCAGGAATCAGACCAATGGTAGCTTTGAAACATTTGCTGCCATTGGTTTTTTTCTTTATTGATCAAAATAAGTTAATTTTACCTCAACCTAATGAAGGCACAGCGAATGAATAAATCCATCATTTTTATCATCAGGACTACCATTTTTTTCTTTTCTCTGGTAATGGCGACTTCCTGCACCGGCAAAGACAAAACCAATCCCGATCCTCCTTCACAAAGCAGGAAAGTAAAAGTTTGGCTCACCAGCGGTGACAAAAGCAACCTGCTTGCTTTGCAGAATGAAGTTGAGTTTATTAATTCCGCACCGGTTGGCCTGGCCGTTGTTAAAGCCGATACCAGCATTACCTATCAGACCATTGATGGTTACGGAGCTGCATTAACGGGGTCATCGGCATGGCTCATCAACCAAAAGCTCGCTCCTGTAAGGCAAAACGAACTGCTCAAAGAGCTGTTTCATCCTTCAGAGGGCATTGGAATTTCTTACCTCAGGCTCACCATGGGAGCTTCAGATTTTTCATTGTCAGACTTTACTTACAATGACCTTCCGGCCAATCAGACCGATTTTGAGTTAAACGGTTTTTCGCTGTCGCAGGATGTGGACGATGTGATTCCGGTTATGCAAAAGATTCTGGGCGTTTACCCCGGGTTAAAGATTGTTTCATCGCCCTGGAGCCCGCCGGCATGGATGAAAACCAACAACAGCCTGAAGGGTGGTAAGTTAAAACCAGCATGTTACCCTGTTTATGCCGATTATTTTATCAGGTACATACAGGCCATGAAGGGGTATGGTATAAATATAGATGCGGTTACCATCCAAAACGAGCCCCTGCATTTTTCGGCAAATTACCCGTGCATGGAAATGCAGCCCAATGAGCAACTAACCTTTATCAGGGATCATTTGGGCCCAAAGTTCTCAGCAGCAGGAATTGCAACCAAAATAATTACTTACGATCACAACTGGGACAGGCCTGATTATCCCATAAGCATCCTGAACGACCCTGAAGCTAAAAAGTATATTGCCGGTTCAGCTTTTCATGCTTATGCCGGAGATGTTTCAGCAATGGGTACCGTACACAATGCCCATCCAGACAAAGATCTTTATTTTACTGAAATCTCGGGCGGAGCCTGGGCAACCGATTTTGCAGGTAATCTGCTCTGGAACATGCGCAATATTTTTATCGGGACAGCGCGCAACTGGTCAAAAAATGCATTGTTATGGAACCTGGCACTAGATGAAAATTACGGGCCACAAAACAACGGTTGCAACAATTGCAGGGGTGTAATTACCATAAATTCCGCTTCAGGAGAAATTACCCGCAATGAGGAATACTATGCCATTGCACATTTTTCGAAATTTGTAAGGCCGGGGGCTGTACGCATTTCAGCCAACCTGCCGCAGTCGGCCGGAGACGCAGGACTTGTAGCTTTTCAAAACACTGATGGAAGCAAAGTGATGATTGCTGCCAACTACAGCAGTCAGCCTGTGCGCTTTGTTGTGGAACAGGGCAATAAACTTTTTACCGTAAACCTGCCGGCCACTTCGGTTTCTACTTTGGTCTGGTAAAACAGTTTCAGTAAAGGCTGAATCACTTAAGCAAATCGCCGCTAAGCGGAATTTAGCTTCCACCCCGCCATCGGCGTGGGTGGCCTGCCGATGTGCCTGCGTCTGTGTTTCGATGGCTCATCCGCTGATACGGCTTAGGAAATATAGCCTCTGGGATGCAATTCTATTTGCTGTTGCAGCTCCGGAATCATGATTTTTCAATTAGTGAAAAGTTTGCTTATATTTGTTGATGCAAATTCATTTATTGGATGAACTGCGCGATGTCCTTTCAGGAAAGAGCAAAATTAGGTTTGGAACAACTACCCAAACAATTGCCGGTTACCTTGGAAATGGCGTGCAAACAGGGCAAAATATTACAATTATGTGCAAAAAATGAATGCTGAGAATGCTCGAAATGTAATTGAAACTGCTGATGATATTTTGAAAGGTCAAAGTGGAGGTTCTAATGATGATTAAAATGAGTATACTAAAAATAATCTTGGCAATTGCCTTAATGTTGTCCTTTTCTGAGTGCACAAGTGCTCAAAAGAAAGATTTTAATAATCCTAAATGCAATAACAAACCTTCAGATTTTTCTGCGAAGTGCGTAAAATCTTCGTTTACAGATTATTTTACTGCTATCAAGGGTCTTGAATGTTATTTCGATTTTGATGAAGGCTTACAATGTGCTAAAAAATTAAACATGCCTTGTTTGGTTTATTTTTGCGGACACGGCAGTATTCAATCCAGAGAGATGGAATATGAATTGCTTACAAATAATGAAACAATAAAGACGATAAGTGATAATTATATATTTATTATGCTTAATAAGGATGATAAAATGCTGTTAACTCCATTTTATCAAGTAGTGTCTACGTTAACGAAGGATACAATTAAAGTATTTGGTAAAAGAAATATTTATTATCAAAAGCGATTGTTTAATGAAGATACTCACCCTGCATTCTACATCATCGATCTTGACAAAAAACAGCTAACAAGTCCTGTTTATTATGGCACTTCTTTTAAAGAGTTTAGTCGTTTTTTAAATGATGGTATAACAGAATTTGAATCTAAAAACTCAAAACCTGACAAATTAAAAGGGAATAACTTTACTTTAAGGGTTCATCGAAACGAAGATGAAATAGATAAATACAAAATGAAGGGTGCTACTAGCTTTGAGGATTTTGTAAAGTTATTCAGAAGTATTGAATGGGAATTAGAGTTCTTAAAAGAGAATGAAACTGAAAGCTTTAATTTTTCCAGCATTGAGGTTATAAATGATAGAAATTCGCTCTACCTATTGATCTCTACAGTACCTTATGAAGAATCAAGTTTTCAGTATGTTGTTGGTATTGGCTACCATCTAACCAGGATTGAACAAGCTAGCAGGAGCATTAATTTATATGCTACAAGAACCACTAATCAGGAGGAGATAGTTAATTTGATAGAATTATTTTTTTGTGAGGATGTTGAAAATTTGATGAAGTCGTTGGAAAAGTATGATTTTCTTGCGACATTGGACGATATATATGATAATTTTTAACATATAATGAACGCTTTTTGTAATAACCCCGCTGAGCGGAATTTAGCTAACGCTGAGCTCACCGCCCGGGGCGGTTCGGTTGCAATTCCACTTTTTACCACATCAAATTCCCGCTTCAAAACAACCAATTGCCTCAGCAAAGCACAAATTCACGCTACAACATCACCAACAGATATTTTGGAAAAATAAGACACTGCTTTAGAAAAGAAATATTCCTTACTTTTATAACCGGTAAATCGCATTTAGTTTGATAATATGCCAGGGCAGCAGCAGGAGAAAGCCTTTATTTCGCAATCAGGATTTTACAAGGAATCTTTGTACTCCAGTTTGCTTAGCAGCACCACCGCCATTACCGATGCCAACGGCTCTCTTACCCAGCATGTGCTGTATTTTGCTTATGGGGAAACTTTTATAGACGAACACCGCAACAGCACCAACAGCCCCTACCTGTTTAACGGCAAAGAACTTGACACCGAAACCGGCCGCTACTACTACGGCGCACGCTACTACGACCCAAGGGTAAGTTTGTGGATTGGGGTGGATCCGTTGGCGGAAGAAAGAAGTTGGATGTCACCGTATAATTATTGTAGTAATAATCCCATTTTGCGTATTGACCCTGATGGAGCTTTGGATGATGATTATTTTAATAAAATGGGTAAATATCTCGGGTCAGATGAAGCAAAGACAGATAATGTAAAAATAATTGATCAAAAAGATTGGGATGCAAACAAAACATTAAATCCTGATGGAAGCGAATCGATTACTCATGTCAAAGGAAGTGCCATCTCTACTAATCATTCAGAATCTAATTTAACAGAAGAAGCTACTCTAAACGTTTATGATCATTATAATTCAACTGATTTAGATTTAAAAGCAAAACAAGATGAAACCGGAATGGGAGGGCTAACTTTTCGTGCTTCAAGAAAAAGTGGAAAAACTTCTGAATGGATAGATGTGAAAATTGAAGGTAATAAAAAGACAAAGGTTGCTGACCATGCAAATGAGATAATAAATATGTTTATACATGAGAAACTGCATTATAGTGACTATAAGACAATAGGGTTTGAGGGTTTATTAAAAATGGATGTAAACAGGAGGGAGCAAAGAGCAATAACTGAACAAATGAAGGATGAAAGTTTTAAAGGAACAAGACCTTTTTTTCAAAAAGCAGTAATAGATTATGGACGAAAACATGGCATGATATCTCCAATTAAACCTAAGCCAGCAGTACTAATTTCATTAAGTCAGTAGGATGAAATATTTATTTTTATTAATGACTGTTTGTATGATGTTTCGAACAGCAAATGCCCAAATGGTATTTCAAATCGAGGAAATAAGTTTATCATATTATGATAATGCTTTTAATAACAATGTTATTGATGAAGATTTAAGACAAGGTCCATATGTATTTATTAAATGTCTAATTATTAATAGTCTGGACACAGCTTTAGTTATTGAACCAGCAAAATCTACAGTTAAAATTACTTTTAGGTACAATAGTTCGGATTATGAAGTGGAAGCATTTTCATTACCATTTCAAGATATTGAGGAATTGACTATATATTCTAAAGACTCGGTTGACTTAAGTTTTGGTCAGTATTTATTATTGGGAACTGAAATTTTTGAATACGAACAAGGCGATTATACTAAAGAGATGCTTTCAATTTTACCAACTCTAAAAGTTGTATACCAAGATGAAAAAATTAAAATGTATTCATCTGAAATAAAAAATGTCATCATAAAAAAGTAAAAAGTTATGAAATAAATAGTAGTCAAAATAATGAAGTAATTGCTGGGCAAATAAAGTAGAAGTCCCCGGATAAACGGAATTTGCAATTCCGCTTTTAACACCATTGAATTTGCAATTCAATACTACCCAATGTATCAACAAAGTGCATATACAATCTCAAACTTAACCAAATCAATTTTCGCAAATGCAAATCACCACTTCCGTAAAACAAATATTCCTTACTTTTATCACCTGAAAAGCTAATTTAGTTTGATAATATGCCAGGCCAGCAGCAGGAGAAAGCCTTTATTTCGCAATCAGGATTTTATAAGGAATCTTTGTGCTCCAGTGTGCTGAGCAGCACCACCGCCATTACCGATGCCAACGGCTCTCTAAGCCAGCATGTGCTGTATTTTGCCTATGGCGAAACGTTTGTTGATGAACACCGCAACAGCACCAACAGCCCCTACCTGTTTAACGGCAAAGA